>NZ_AKJR01000051.1:0-15405 GCF_000282235.1 Pseudomonas sp. GM24
TGTGGGGTTTCCCCATGTGAGAGTAGGTCATCGTCAAGATTAAATTCCGAAACCCCAATTGCGAAAGCAGTTGGGGTTTTGTTTTGCCTGTAGAAAAGTTTATCCGGGATAAAAGTTCGGGCAGACTATGAAGTTCAAATTCAAAGCCCCGTCGCAATGGAAATTGCGACGGGGCTTTTTGCATTACCGTCAGCGGACGAATTGCCACGGCGAGCCGCGACTACATCATTGATTGTGAACATTAGACGGGGTGCGCGGTTAACCTTCGTTCAGCTCAATTTTACCCATTGAGGTACTGACTTCGGTTATGTGTCGGCGACCGTAGACTTCGTATGTGCGGCTGCCGTCATCGCTTTCCGGTTTACGCAATGCCAGTTGCGCGAACAAACCATTCTTTTCGCTGTAACTGCCGAACCAGTCGATCAAAGCACCGATGTAACAATCATTGCCAATGAAGACCGGCAGGTCGGCGACTTTTTCAATGCTGTAATGCGCCGGGCCAAAGCTGTAGTAATCGTTTTCACCGGCGCCGGTAGCCGGAATAGGGCAGAGCGGTTCTTTTGAAGGGATAGCGGCGGTTTCATTTACTTTCGCCACTGCCAGATTGAGCGCTCGGTGCAGATCGGGTTCGAGTTCAAACGTGCTGTTGCCGTCATCTTTGTGTTGAAGAACGGGCACTTCGAGGTCGTAGCGATAACGGATCGTCATCGTAGGCACCTGGGCGTTGATTTTCAGCGGGTTGAGCAAGTAGATCCGATCAGCGCCGTACTCGCTGTTTCGATAAGCCGCGTAAGTTTTGCCACGCAGGCTTATCCAGTCCACTGACTGATTGGCGCCGCGATCATTGGTGTAGAACAGCGAACTTTCAGGCTCAACAGAACGTTTGACGAACCGTTCTCCGTCGCGACGCCAGGTTTCCACATAGGTGAACAGACCGGTGCCCCCGGCGTAGGTATTCACAATTAGATCACGCTGCCCGTCGCCATTCAGATCCTGCAAGGTGTAAGAGGTCAGGCCGGTTTCGGCAGCGTCAGTGATCCGCGAAGCGGTCAACGCTCGCCATTCATTGGCAGTAACGCCTTTGGGCTGCGCTGTCGGAAAGTACGTTATCGAAGAGTCATCTTCATTGGCATCGCCGTGAAAACCGACGGCAGTCGTTTTGACGGCGAGCGCGGCGAGTGCCCGGTCCAGCGCAAATTCGGGATCATCTTTACTGGCGGCTTGAATGCGTTTTTGCAGATCGTCCAGCGCCTGTTCATCGAGGTCATCCGGTTGATAGGCAACCGCTGCCTGCCACTGCGCGCGTAACGCTTGCAGGCGCTCTTGATAGTGCTGGCTCAGGCACGAAACGTCTTCGGCGCATTCATTGCGGGCTTTTAACCACAGCCTTTGAGTGCGCTTGAGTTCAGCTTGTGCGGGAGCAGAGGCTTTGAATAAATCCCGATAAACCACACCCATCTGCGCATCCAGTTCATACAACTGATTGTTCGCGCAAACAGTGTTTTCGACGGCATTCGCCGCTTTTGTGCAATCCATTCCAGCCGCCATTGCCTGCTGAACAAACAGCAGAGCGCAGGCGGAAGCGATGTAGCGTCCTTTGATGTACACGATCTAAGCCTTGTAGTGGGAGGGTGTCCTAGTGCGCAGGGTAAAGGCTGGGTGAGGAATCTTGAAGCATCCGCTTCAGGGAACCGCACTTCTGGCCGATAACCCATTCGGTGACTTCAAAGTCGCGCGAAATCACTTGATAGCATTTGGCCGCCAGCTATCATCTGCGCGCCTGAAATTGCCCTCACTTCAATTGCCTGGAAATCTTCGATGCTGTCGTATCACCAAAAGAGTTTTCTGATCGTCGATGATTTCTCGGATTTCCGCAGTTCCGTTCGTTCGATGTTGCGTGAGCTCGGGGTCAAGGACGTCGATACCGCCGACACCGGTGAACAGGCGCTGAAGATGTGCGCGCAGAAGTCCTACGATTTCATTCTGCAGGATTTCCACCTTGGCGACGGCAAGAAGAACGGTCAGCAGGTACTCGAAGATCTGATGCTGGAAAAGCTCATCAGTCATGAAGCAGTGTTCGTCATGGTCACCGCCGAAACCAGCCAGGCGATGGTACTCAGTGCCCTGGAGCACGAGCCGGATGCGTACCTGACCAAACCGTTCAACCGTTCCGGCCTCGCCCAGCGCCTGGAGCGTCTGGAGCAGCGCAAGACGTTGCTCAAACCGATTCTGCAGGCCCTCGACCGTGGCAAACCGGTCGAGGTGCTAAACGCTTGTATCGCCTTGTGCAAGCAGGACATCCGTTATTCGCCACTGTGCCTGCGCTACCGCGCTGATGCGCTGCGCGACCTGAACCAGAACGAAGCGCTGGAGCGCCTCTACGACAGCATCATTGCTGACCGCCCATTGCCGTGGGCATTTGCCGGATTGGGCAAGTTGCTGTTCAAGCGAGGTCAGGTCGCACAGGCTAAAGGCGTTTATGAGAAAGCGCTCAAGGTGTTCCCGATGATGCCGTCGCTGTATGACGGTATGGCCGATGTGCTGGTATCGGAGGGCGATACCAAAGGCGCGCAGCAGGTGCTCGAAGAGGCCATTCGTCTTTCGCCATTGGCGGTGCGCCGACAGGCATTGCTGGGCAAACTGGCGATGGCCAACGAAGATTTCGACACCGCCTCGCGTGCTTATCGCCAGGCGGTGTCGCAAGGTGCGCAGTCGCGCTTCAAGGATCCGGAAAGCAACCTCGGCCTGGCTCACGCGCTGATCAGCAAGGGCAGCGAGCGCGGTCTCGACACGCGCACGCGTCTTGAGATCAACACCACCCTCAGCGCCGTGGCCAAAGAAAACCCGACCGATCCGGGCCTGCAGATTCGTGCACGTCTGATGAAAGCCACCAGCCTGCTCCTCAACGATGCCGAAACCGCCGACAAACTCACCGAGCAAGCGCTGATGCGTCTCGACGGCATGGAGCAGTTCATGAGTCCGGAAGCGGCGCTGCTGGTCGCCAAGCAATTGCAGATGCTCGGTCAGGCGGAGGCGGGCACCTCGATGCTCAAAAGCTGTGCGGAGATCTACGGTGACGACCCGGCGGTAATGAAAGACATCGCCAAGCTGACCGATGACCCGACTATTCTCAGCTCCAGCAACGCCGCTGCCGATCTCAATCGTCAGGGCGTGCGAGTGTACAAGACCGGTAATCTGGTGGAGGCCCGCGAGGTCTTCCGCAAGGCGCTGAAGATGCAACCGAAGAACATCAGTATCGCGCTGAACATGGCCCAGTCGCTGCTCCACGGCACCGACACCAGTGTGCCGTCGGCGGAGCTGGAAGAATGTCGGGCCTGCCTGAAAATGGTCGGCCTGATGCCCGACACCGACGCGCGTTTTGCGCGTTATCAGAAGCTGAAAAGCAAGGCGTTTGGCGAATGAACCAAGACGAGCAGGCTCTGGATTTTTCCACGGTGATCGCCTCCACCGTCCACGACATGAAGAACTCGCTGGCCATGCTCATGCAGGCCCATAGCCAATGGCTGGCGCGCTTGCCTGAGGCGCAGCGCCAAGGCTCGGAGCAGGGTGTGATCGACTTCGAGTTCGCCCACCTCAATGGCATGCTGGTGCAGTTGCTCGGGCTGTATAAGCTCGGCGTCAACCAGCTGCCGCTGCAACCGGCGTATCACGAACTGGACGACTTCATCGAGGCACAACTGGCGGCGCATCAAGAGGTGTTTGCCAGTCGCGGCATTATCGCCACCTATGAAGTCGACCCGCTAAGCCCGTTGGGTTTCTTCGACCGCGAACTGGTTGCCTCGGTGCTGGGTAACTGCATCAACAATGCGATTCGTTATGCCCGGGAATCCCTGCTGATTACCGTCAGCGACGAGGCCGGGCAACTGGTGCTGAGCATCAACGACGACGGCGACGGTTACCCGGTCGAGATGCTCGAGCGTCAGGCCGATTATGTGCAAGGCATCAACCACAGCAGCGGCAGCACCGGCCTCGGGTTGTATTTCGCCAATCGCATCGCGGCGCTGCATCAGCGCAACGGTGTCGAAGGTCGCACCGAAATCCGCAATGGCGGGCCATTGGGCGGCGGCGTCTTCAGCCTCTACCTACCCTGAACGCACATCCCCTTGCAGGTGCTGCCGAAGGGAGCATTCGCGTTGTCTGTTTTTTTGTTTGACGCTGCTTGATATTCCGAACAGCCGAAGCCTATTTTGTACGGGTCGCCGTTCGCGGCTCGCACAATAACAAGGATTGCGTCATGACAACCGATGGCCAGCGTTCACTCGCGCAGCGATTGACGGGCATTGATGAGATTGAATGTGTCACGCCGGATTTGAACGGCGTACCACGGGGTAAAGTGATGACCGCCGAGGGTTTCCTCGAAGGGCGGCGTTTGCAACTGGCGCGGGGAGTGCTGCTGCAATGCATCATGGGCGGTTACCCGGCAGCGCGTTTTTATGGCAGCGATGACGGAGACTTGGCGCTGGTCGCCGAGCCGACCCAGATCCATCGTTTGCCATGGAGCGACGACCCGCGAGCCCTGGCTATTTGCGACGCCGATGAACTGACCGGCGAAAGCTCCAATCTGTCGACCCGTGGCCAGTTGAAAAAAGTCATTGCCCGTTACGCCGAGCGCGGCCTGGCGCCAGTGGTGGCGACCGAGCTGGAATTCTTTGTCTTCGCGCCGAACACCGATCCGACTCAACCATTTCGGCCTCCTGTCGGTCTCGACGGTCGCCGCGAGGATGGCCAGTCCGCGTTCAGCATCAGCTCCAATAACGGTCTGCGGCCATTCTTCAACGAAGTCTATAAATGCATGGCCGCCCTCGGTCTGCCGCGCGATACCTTCATGCACGAGATGGGCGTCAGCCAGTTCGAGATCAATCTGCTGCACGGCGATCCGCTGTTACTCGCCGACCAGACGTTCCTGTTCAAGCACCTGCTCAAGGAAGTTGCGCTCAAGCATGGCCTGACCGTGGTCTGCATGGCCAAACCGCTGGCCCACACGCCGGGCAGTTCGATGCACATTCATCAGAGCATCGTCGAGATCGCCAGCGGCAAGAATGTCTTCAGTGATGCGCACGGTGAGCCGACCGCGATGTTCCGCTACTTCATCGGCGGTCAACAGGCGGGCATGGCCGATTTCACCGCGCTGTTTGCACCCAATGTGAATTCCTATCAGCGCCTTTGCCATCCCTATGCATCGCCGAACAACGCCTGCTGGTCCCACGACAATCGGGCGGCGGGACTGCGAATTCCGGCGAGTTCACCGGTTGCTCGTCGGGTCGAGAACCGCTTGCCGGGTGCCGATACCAATCCGTATCTGGCGATCGCCGCCAGTCTGGCTGCCGGTCTGCATGGTATCGAGCACGAGCTGGAACCGAGCGAAGCCATTCAGGGCGAGTTCGAGGTGCCGGACAATCTCTCGCTGCCGTGTACTTTGCATGCCGCACTCGAACGTCTGAAACGTAGCCAATTGGCGAGGGAACTGTTCGGACAGGAGTTCATCGAAGGCTACATCGCTTCGAAGACCATGGAGTTGACCAGCTTCTTTGATGAAATCACTCCCTGGGAACGGCGTGTTCTAGCAGCCCAGGCCTGACGAACTGTCGCCACCGGGCTATCGTTTTGATAGTCCGGTCTTTACTGCAAGGAGCCGCTCGGAACGCCGATGCGCCAAATCTGGAAATCCTTTCGAGCGTTGTATTTCGCCTCGCTGATGATGTTGATCGGCTCGGGCCTTCTATCCACTTATCTGGCCTTGCGTCTGGCCGCTGACAATGTCGATGGACTGTGGGTCGGTGCGCTGATGGCGGCCAACTATTTCGGTCTGGTGCTGGGTGGCAAGATCGGTCACCGACTGATTGCCCGGGTCGGGCATATCCGCGCTTATTCTGCGTGTGCCGGGATTGTCGGGGCGGCGGTGCTGGGCCATGGGCTGGTCGATTGGCTGCCGGCGTGGCTGGTGCTGCGGACCATCGTCGGTCTGGGCATGATGTGCCAGTACATGGTGATCGAGAGCTGGCTCAACGAGCAGGCGGATGCCAATCAGCGAGGTCTGGTGTTCAGCGGTTACATGATCGCTTCGTACCTGGGCCTGGTGCTCGGTCAACTGATTCTGGTCATGCATCCGGGCTTGGGCCTGGAACTGCTGATGCTGGTCGCGCTGTGCTTTGCGCTGTGTCTGGTACCGGTGACGTTGACTCGGCGGATTCACCCGGCGCCCCTGCATCCGGCACCGATGGAACCGCGCTTCTTTATCAAGCGCGTGCCGCAGTCGTTGAGTACGGTGCTCGGTGCCGGTTTGATCATCGGTTCGTTCTATGGTCTGGCGCCGCTGTATGCCTCGCAACAAGGCCTGTCGACCGAGCAAGTCGGTCTGTTCATGGGTAGCTGCATTTTTGCTGGTTTGTTGGTGCAGTGGCCGTTGGGCTGGTTGTCCGATCGTTATGACCGGGCGCTGCTGATTCGCTGCTTTGCCGGGTTCCTGGCGGTGGCGGCGTTGCCGTTGGCGGTGCTGCCGCAGGTGCCGCTGGAGGTGCTGTTCGGGGTTGGCTTCCTGTGCTCACTGGTGCAGTTCTGCCTGTATCCGCTGGCGGTGGCGTTCTCCAATGACCATGTGGAAGGTGATCGGCGGGTGTCGCTGACGGCGATGCTGTTGGTGACTTACGGTGTTGGTGCGAGCATCGGACCGTTGCTGGCGGGCGTGCTGATGAAACTGTTCGGCAGTCAGAGCCTTTATGCGTTCTTCAGCTTCTTCGCGCTGGTGCTGGTGTGGCGGATCCGGCCGAAAGCCGTGACCAATCTGCATCAGGTCGACGACGCGCCGCTGCATCACGTGGCCATGCCCGACAGTATGTCCAGCTCGCCACTGGTGGCGGCCCTCGACCCTCGAGTAGACGAGCAGGTGGTGCAGGAGCAGATGGTGCAGGACCCTTTGCAGGCGCCGACAACGCCTGAGCCAGGGCCAGAGCCTGAACCCGATGCGCAGCCAGAGCTTGCAGCAGAAGCGGAGCCTGATAGTGGCAGTGACAAGCCGGCTCCGGATCTCAGTGGCGGCAGACCTTGAACTGAACAAAACGCATGGCGCATAAAAAAGGGCAGCCCTGGGCTGCCCTTTTTATTGGCCGGACGAATCAGAGATCGTCTTTGTCGAAACGGCGTGCCTCACGTTGCAGCTGATACACAAAACGCTCAACGTTGCGCGCGGCCTGACCACTGATGTTGTGGAAACGCAGGCCGGCGAAGGTGATGTTGAGTTTTTCTTCGAAGTGCAGATAACGCAGTTCAACGGAGGTCGGCTGGTTGCCGAACAGCGGCGGGGCAATCAGGCGGTCATAGACCTGGCCCAGTTGCAGGCGATCAGTGATATCGCCTTCGAAACGCAGCTTGCAGCCGGTCGCGGAGATATCCAGCAGTTTGCCGTTGATCGGCGCCTTGAGCTTTTCTCCGCCCAATTCAACGCTGACCAGATCAGTCAGTTTCAGTGCGGCGCGGAAAGCATTGCGGCGCTGGTGGTAAACCACTTCGGTCGGTAGCTCGCCGGTGTAGAAGCGATCACCGTCGGATTCCTCGATATTCAACGTGCCGGTGCATTCCCAGGCAATGCGCACACCGTCATGAAAGCCTTCGACCTTGAACGGCTCGCCGGCCAGCAGGAAACGTTCGCCGTCACGCGGGATCATCTCGTCCAGCGCGATCGAAGCGCTGTCGCGGTCGACTTTGATCAGATAGCTCTGGAAGCGCTGGCTGCGCTCATGAAAGGTAATGATCAGCGGATCGTGGCTTTCTTGCAGCTGGCGCAGGTTGCTGGAGATTTCCAGTGGCGTGGTGAGCACCTTAGGGGGCTGCGGAGCATCATCCGCGCTGAGGGCGTTGGACACGGTTAATCAATCTCCAGACAAAATATGACGACTAGCCAGCATTTTGCCAGCATGTTCCGCGGGTTGATAGAGCTGGCGCATCAACGGCTCATGCCTGGCTGAGCGGACGCGGTATGGCGGGTTTGGCAAAGGTGCCACTGGCGTTATAAAGCGCTGGCGCTTCACCGCCGGTGAGGATCTTCAGCTGATTGGCCGTGGCGGCCTGCTGGATCTGAATGGACTGGCCATTCTTGACGTTGGCGGCCTGGCATTGAGCGATCAGATCGGTCAATGCATCGCCTTGCGTCAACAGCTGCTCGCCAATGCTCGACTGGCTGGCCAGTTGCACAAGGCCTGTACGATCAGTCGGCAGGTTGAGGCTGGCGAGGATTTCGCTGCGTTTGCGGCCATGCTGTTCAAGCAGAATGATCAATGCCTGTTTGTGCGCCAGAATTTCTTCCAGCAGTGGCATGTCGCGACCGTGCAACGCGAGAGATTCGGTTTGCAGCAACTCCAGCAATTGTTGAGCTGGAGCAAAGTCGTCGTTGATCAGTTGCAATAAATTAGTGTCGTGCATGGCTGGCCTTGGGTATTAAGCGTCCAAAAGCCTCGCGCCGGCAAAGGCCTAGCGCTGGGCTTCGAAGTTGAGCAGTTTGCTGGCTACACGGTTGCTGTCGACTTTATAGCTGCCATCGGCAATCGCGGCTTTCAACTCGGCCACACGGGCTTTGTCGACAGCAGGTTGATCGCGCAGCTTGTCAGTGACCTTCTGCAACTGTTGAGCCTCATTACTGAGGTGTACCGATTCCCCGCTTTTTGCGGTACTGGCCGTTTCGGCCTGGGTATTCAGCGGCGCGGAGGTGCCGGATTCGGCGGTTTCCTTGGCGTTGCTGGTACGTGTACTGCCCGTAAGTGACGAGGAGCTGTTCAAACGGCTGAAATCGATGACCATGATAAAAAACCTCTGGGAATTTGGACGCTTGCCATGTTTTCGGCCATCCCCTGGAAAACTTTAGGCACATTTACAATGAGCCTTGCATGCGCCGGCGCGTGTCCTGCTGCGGCACAGTTTAGGGAACAGCCGGGGCTAGCGCCAGTTTTCTACATCGCCACTTCCACTTGGCCCGGCGCGGTGACTTGCGCCTTGATGACCCGTTGCGAGTTGAGGTTTTTCACCCGGATCTGTTCTTTCAAACCGCCATTGGCCAGCGCTTCACCGGGCATGCGCACGGCGAGCGTGCCGCTGCGCGCAGTGATGACCACTTGATCGCCCTTGCGAATGACTTCGGCCTGTTCCAGATGAACCAGGGTAATGACCTGATCGGCTACCGTTGGTCGGGTCAATTTCTGCCCGATCGCTTCGTCTACCGAGGTCAGAAAGCCTTGGTTGATCGTGCTCACGTCGCGCTCTCGCAGGGTCACGTCCTGTGGCTCGATAATCCCTGCGCGTTTCAGCGGCCGCGTGGTGGTCACAATCTCGCGAAACAGGCGGACTTGAGCGGGCACGAACACGGTCCAGGGCGAGGCGCCCTCACAGCGGACCTTCACGGTAACCCGGCCCAAAGGACGTGCCGGGCTCTCCAGAGTCGCTGTCAATTCCTTGTCGCACATAGGCATGCGCATACGCGGGTCGAGCTGGTTTACTTCGATTTCATAGCGGCCTTCCGTTTGACTGGTAGCCAGATAGTCTTCTACGGTGAATTCAAGAAAGCCCTGAGTGACGCCGATAAGCATGTCAGGCAAGGTAACCGCATCAGCAATGGCAGGGCTGCCAGCAAAAGAGCAGCAAATGGCGCACGCGACACAAAGCCCTCTGCGAAGAGGTGATGTCAGGCGTCGGAAAAATGTCGTTTGAGCGTTCATACGAGTTAAAAAGCAAGCGCCGTGCCGTTTAGCAATGAATGTGCGTCGCAACAACACTTGGCGTTGGTGTAGGAGTCTGGGGCATGGCTGGTGTAATGGATTCGGTGAACCAGCGCACGCAACTGGTAGGGCAGAATCGCCTGGAGCTGTTGTTGTTCCGTCTCGACGGTCAGCAGCTCTATGGAATCAACGTGTTCAAGGTGCGGGAAGTGTTGCAGTGCCCGTCGCTGACGTTGATGCCCAAGTCCAGTCCTGTCGTGTGCGGGGTGGCAAATATCCGGGGGGCGACCATTCCGATCCTTGATCTGGCAATGGCCACCGGTTCCGGAGCGTTGAAAGACAAGAACAACCCGTTCGTGATCATCACGGAGTACAACACCAAGACCCAGGGTTTCCTGGTCCGCTCGGTGGAGCGCATCGTCAACATGAACTGGGAAGAGATTCATCCACCACCCAAGGGCACGGGTCGCGATCATTACTTGACCGCTGTGACTCGGGTGGACAATCAGTTAGTCGAAATCATCGACGTCGAGAAAGTGCTGGCGGAAGTTGCGCCGACACCGGAAGCGATTTCGGTGGGCGTGGTCGATGTCGAGACCCAGACCAAAGCACTGTCGTTGCGTGTCTTGACGGTCGATGACTCATCGGTGGCGCGGAAGCAGGTCACGCGTTGTCTACAGACGATCGGTGTCGAAGTGGTGGCGCTGAACGACGGCAAGCAGGCGCTGGATTACCTGCGCAAGCTGGTCGATGAGGGCAAGAAGCCGGAAGAAGAGTTCCTGATGATGATTTCCGACATCGAGATGCCGGAGATGGACGGGTACACCCTGACGGCGGAAATCCGCGGCGACGCACGCATGCAAAAGCTTCATATCATCCTGCATACTTCGTTGTCGGGGGTATTCAATCAGGCGATGGTCAAGAAAGTCGGTGCCGATGACTTTTTGGCCAAATTCCGTCCTGATGACCTCGCATCCCGGGTAGTCGACCGGATCAAAGCAGCAGATATCAGCTAGGGGCGTTTTGTCCCTGGCGGTCAACACGATTTAAGAGGCGGCATCATTGTCTACGGGTAATTTGGATTTCGAACAGTTCCGGGTCTTCCTGGAAAAAGCCTGTGGCATTCTGCTCGGTGAAAACAAGCAGTACCTGGTCTCGAGCCGTCTCAACAAACTGATGGAGCAGCAAGGCATCAAATCCCTGGGTGAGCTGGTTCAGCGCATCCAGACCCAGCCGCGCAGCGGTTTGCGCGAGCAAGTGGTCGATGCCATGACGACCAACGAAACCCTGTGGTTTCGTGACACCTATCCGTTTGAAGTCTTGAAGAACAAGGTGCTGCCTGAAGCAATCAAGGCCAGCCCCAACCAGCGTCTGCGGATCTGGTCGGCAGCGTGCTCGTCGGGTCAGGAACCGTACTCGCTGTCGATGTCGATCGACGAGTTCGAGCGGTCCAACCTTGGCCAGTTGAAGATGGGCGTGCAGATTGTTGCGACCGACCTGTCCGGCCTCATGCTGACCAACTGCAAGACTGGCGAGTACGACAGCCTGGCCATCGGTCGCGGTTTGTCGCCGGAACGTCTGCAGCGTTACTTCGACCCGAAAGGGCCGGGGCGCTGGGTAATCAAGGCGCCGATCAAGAACCGCGTGGAGTTCCGCTCGTTCAACCTGCTCGACAGCTATGCCGCGCTGGGCAAGTTCGACATCGTGTTCTGCCGCAACGTGTTGATCTACTTCTCTGCCGAAGTGAAGAAAGACATTCTGTTGCGCATTCACAGCACGTTGAAGCCGGGTGGTTATCTGTTCCTTGGCGCTTCCGAAGCGCTGAACGGTTTGCCGGACCATTACCAGATGGTGCAGTGCAGCCCGGGGATTATTTACCAGGCGAAGTGAAGCATGCGGAAAAAAGGGAGCCCTCAAGGGCTCCTTTTTTTTGCCGCATGCTTCACGTAGGAGCTGCCGAAGGCTGCGATCTTTTGATTTTGTTTTTTAAGAACAAGATCAAAAGATCGTCCGATCGCAGCCCGAACCTTCGGCAGCTCCTACAGGGGGAGGTGTTAACAGGAAGAAGCGGCAGAAAAGCGGCATCCGGCGGAAACCGGTTGCCGCTTTTCTGGCATTGCCGCTTTGCCGACTCCCGGCAAAGCCCCGGTTTATGTGGGTTTTGTGGTTTGGCACGGCGCTTGCTAAAGCTCAGTTACGAAAAACCGGTCACCTGAAGGTTCCCGACATGAGCATCAGCTTCGATAAAGCGCTCGGCATTCACGAAAAGGCATTGGGCTTCCGCGCCCAGCGTGCCGAAGTGCTGGCCAACAACATCGCCAACGCCGATACCCCGAACTACAAGGCGCGGGATCTGGACTTCTCCAAAGTGCTTGAAGCACAGACCCAGAAAAATGCGAACGGCACCATCGCCCTGAACATGACCAACAGCCGTCACATCGAAGCTGAAGGCCTGGGCAACGGCGACGAATCGCTGATGTATCGCACGCCGATGCAACCGTCGATCGACCAGAACACCGTGGACGCCCAACTGGAACAGTCGAACTACGCGGAAAACGCCGTCGGCTTCCAGGCCAGCTTCACCCTGCTCAACAGCAAATTCAAAGGGCTGGTGTCAGCCCTGCGCGGAGAGTAATCCATGTCCCTGTCCAGCGTTTTCAACATTGCCGGCAGCGGCATGAGCGCACAGACCACGCGTCTGAACACCGTGGCCTCGAACATCGCCAACGCCGAAACCGTCTCGTCGAGCATCGATCAGACCTATCGCGCCCGTCACCCGGTGTTCGCCACCATGTTTCAGGGCGGCCAGAACAGCGGCAGCAATTCGCTGTTCCAGAGCCAGGACGCGGCTGGTCAAGGCGTGCAGGTACTCGGCGTGGTGGAAGACCAGAGCAACCTCGAAGCGCGCTACGAGCCGAATCATCCGGCAGCCGACGCCAAAGGCTACGTCTACTACCCGAACGTCAACGTGGTGGAAGAAATGGCTGACATGATTTCCGCGAGCCGGTCCTTCCAGACCAACGCCGAAATGATGAACACCGCCAAAACCATGATGCAGAAAGTACTGACCCTCGGTCAGTAATAAGGGGCGACGGCCATGAGTGTTTCCGATACCACCAGCAGCTTGAGCATGAATGACATCCTGGCGAACTCGTCGAAAAAGACCAGTTCGACCACCGGTGGCATTGCTTCGGCCACTAACAGCGCCACCGGCGGCCAGGCCCTGGGCAAGGACGCGTTCCTGCAATTGCTGGTCACCCAGCTGAAAAACCAGAACCCGCTCGATCCGCAGGACAACAGCGCATTTGTTGCGCAGTTGGCGCAGTTCAGCAGCCTGGAAGGCATCACCACGCTGAACAGCACGGTCAGTTCGCTGGCCGGCAACTACAACTCCTCGCAAGCGTTGCAGGCTTCGTCGCTGGTGGGTCGCAATGTGATCGTGCAGACCAACTCGGTTCAGCTCGACGATCCGAGCAAAGGCATGACCGGTTCGGTCACCGTTCCGTCGTCGATTGCCGGCGGCACCGTGAGCATCACCGACAGCAGCGGCGCGGTGGTTCGCACCATCGATCTGGGCAGTCGCGCCGCAGGCGCCGCGAGCTTCACCTGGGACGGCAAGGACAAGGACGGCAATCTGGTCAAGACCGGTACCTATACCGTCAAGGCCAACGCATCGATCAATGGCACCTCGACCGATATGGCGACGTACCTGCCGGCCACCGTCACCAGCGTGACGATCAGCCAGACCGGCGGCGAACTGATGCTCAACCTGTCCGGCAAGGGCACCGTTGCCCTGTCCAAAGTACAAACCATTGGTATATAGAGCCGACTAACCGGCACAAAGGAGTGGAATATGTCTTTCAATATCGGCCTTAGCGGTCTCTATGCAGCCAACAAACAACTGGACGTGACCGGCAACAACATCGCCAACGTCGCGACCGCCGGTTTCAAATCGTCCCGTGCAGAATTCGAAGACGTCTACTCGGCCACTCGCCTGGGCAGCGGCAGCAAAGTGATCGGCAACGGCGTGCGCCTGGCCAACGTTTCCCAGCAGTTCACCCAGGGTGACATCAACAACACCGGTAACGTGCTGGACATGGGCATCAACGGTTCGGGCTTCTTCACCATGAGCAACAACGGCTCGGTGTCCTACACCCGTGCCGGTACGTTCAAGGTCGACAACGCCGGTTACATCACCAACACCGACTACACCTCGCGCCTGCAGGGTTACGGTGTGGACGCCAACGGCAAGATCATCAACGGTGTATTGACCGACCTGAAGATTGATACCTCGAACCTGGCGCCGAAATCGACTTCGTTGGTAACGTCAAGCATCAACTTGAACTCGACTGCGTCGGTGATCGTTGATACCGGCACCAACGCCGTCAAGTTCGACCCAAGCAAGCTTGAGACGTACACGAAGAGCTTCAGCACTCCGATCTACGACTCGCAGGGCAACTCGCACGTCATGGATCAGTACATGGTGAAAACCGGCCAAAACACTTGGAAGGTTTACACCCTGGTGGACGGGCGTAACCCGGATGCGACCGGTAGCAATCCACTCACGACGCCTCCAACTGCTTCGACACTGACGTTTGACAGTTCGGGCAATCTGACGCAGGTCAGCACGCCTAACCCGGCGGATCCGGCCAATCCGATCATCAGCAGCGACTTGAAGCTGGCCAATTGGAAGCCGGGCAACGTGGTCAACGGTAACTTTGTACCTAACGGCGCAGCAGCCAACACGGCTGGCGTGACCATCTCCATGTCCAAGACCACTCAGTACAACGCTGACACCGCGCGTTCGATTCCGACTCAGGACGGTTACGCCACTGGCCAGATCACCAACCTGACCATCGACGGCACCGGTACTTTGTTTGCCAACTTCAGCAACAACCAGAGCAAGGCCATCGGCCAGGTCGCGCTGGCCAGTTTCACCAACGAACAAGGCCTGCAGGCTATCGGTGGCACCAGCTGGAAAGAGACGTTCGCTTCGGGTATCCCGGGCTACGACGCACCGGAAACCGGTACCTTGGGTTCGATCGCTTCCAACTCGCTGGAAGAGTCGAACGTAAACCTGACCAACGAGCTGGTAGACCTGATCAAAGGCCAGAGCAACTATCAGGCGAACGCCAAGACTATTTCCACTCAGAGCACCATCATGCAGACCATCATTCAGATGACTTGATGTGATCTGATAGCTGCATTGAAAACCGACGCCTTGAGCGTCGGTTTTTTTATGCGTGTCACTAAATTTACATTCACCAATTAACCGTTTGTCTGAATTTATGGTGTGGAAGTTGCAGTCCTGCCTGGCAAAGGACCTTGGCGTCAAAACTTCGCACGACCTGCTTCATTGGGCCATGACACTGGATGGCGATATGGAAGTCAGGAAGCTTCTACCTGGTTTTTCAACCGTAGTTTCCAACACAAAAACACAAGGACGATGTAATGGCGATAATCAACGGGACCGCTGGTGCCGATAATCTGCTCGGTACTGCGGGCGATGATCAGATACGCGGTTTGGCGGGCAATGATGTCTTGAATGGTGGGGCAGGTAATGATCTGTTGATGGGAGGCGCAGGTGCCGACCAACTGATTGGCGGCGCAGGTTTCGATATCGTCAGCTATGAAGACGTACCCAACAGCGTGGCGGTGTCCCTGAACCTGAAAACCGGTGTGC
>NZ_AKJR01000052.1:0-3890 GCF_000282235.1 Pseudomonas sp. GM24
GGCAGCTCCTACAGGGTGTACGCCATTCAACTGTAGGAGCTGCCGAAGGCTGCGATCTTTTGATCTTATCCCCGTATAATCGCGCTCTTTTTCCCGAAGGCACCCCGCTCGTGGCAGACAAACGGTACAGCTGCATTGGTTTGTATAACCCCAAATCACCGGAGAACGTCGGTTCGGTGATGCGCGCCGCAGGCTGCTATGGCGTGGCGTCGGTGTTCTACACCGGCAAGCGTTATGAACGCGCCGCCGACTTCGTCACTGACACCAAACGCGTGCACTACGACATCCCGCTGATCGGCATCGACGATCTGAAAAAGATTCTCCCGCTCAACTGCGTGCCCGTCGCCGTGGAACTGGTCGAGGGCGCCCGCCCGCTGCCGGAATACACTCACCCGGATCGCGCCCTGTACATCTTCGGCCCCGAAGACGGCTCGCTGGATAAAGAGATTCGCGACTGGTGCGAAGACGTCGTGTACATCCCGACCACCGGCTGCATGAACCTCGCCGCGACGGTCAACGTCGTGCTCTATGACCGCATGGCCAAGGGCTTGAACACTCGCTCCGGGCCAAAATTCCGCTAAAACATCGCATATTCGATGGAACGAGCTGACCGCTCTGGCAGTCAGCTAATTTATCCATTACTCATTGCCTGGAGAAAGATCATGACCGAGCTCAAACGCGTCGAACGTATCGAATCCACCCCGTTCCAGAGCCGTTCCGAGCAGAACGTCGAAGGCTGGGAGCGCATCGGCTCGCTGGCTGGCGGCGTGATCATGGTCGGCAAAGGCCTGCGCCGCGGCGGGGTGTTCGGCTTGATTCAGGTGGCGATTGGCGGCGTGGCGATGGCGCGTGGGATTACCGGGCACAGTTCGGTGAAGAGCCTGATCGAGAAGAGTCGTCAGGACATGAACAATGTGCGCGCGAAGATCGAGCGGGCTGGGGAAGAGTTGAGCAAGCTGAAGGCGAATGCCGAGGCGGCGACCAGCACCGCTACGGTGACCGGCAATGATTCGGTGAAGTCGCCGAAAGCCGGGGTTTGATCCGAGATTTGCGGTGGGGCTGACGGCCTCATCGCTGGCAAGCCAGCTCCCACAGGTTCTGTGGAGACCACAGAATTTTTGCCCAGCCCCAAATCGGCTTATGGGTTGTGCACTGATTTTGTGCCCATCCCAAAACACTGTGGGAGCTGGCTTGCCAGCGATAGCGGTGTCACTGTAGCAATGCGGTATCAAGCACTTTGGACGACTCGCCAAGCACGCTCTCGGCCAGTTGCACAAACTCCTTGGTACTCACCGTCCCCAGATGCATCGCCCCACGCAAGACATCATCCAGCGAACGCTTGTTGCGCGTCTTCAAGCGAATCTCGCGATCCAGCTCCTGCAATACCACCACCGCCTTCGAAACCTGTGCCGGGCTGATCTGCTCGCCGCGCAAGGTCGTGACTTTCTGGCTGTCCCTGGCCAGTTTCGCCTGCAAACTTTGATAACGCTCATCGCTCATGCCACCGGCGCGGCGCACCAGTTCAATGGCGTAATACTCGGCAAAACCCTCGCTGATCCAGTCGCTGCGCTGCTCGTCGTTGATCCGCCCGAACACCTGCGCCAGCTCACGCACCAGCGCGCTGCTGCCGCTTTCGCTGACCAGCGGCAACCGTGTGTTCACGTAGATGGATTCATGCGCACCGAGGCTGCCGCGCCACATCGGGTCGTTGGCGCCGACGATCAACAGTTTGGCCGGATGTCGTGGATAAACCGCCTGCACCTGCGGCCAGACGAACGTGAGCAATGTCAGCACGTCCATTCGACGCATGCCCTGGCCCTGCGGTGAGGCCACGGTGACCTCGGTTTCACCCAAGCGAGTGCGGCGGCTGCCGAGGTGGCCGGCGAGCATCCACCCGGTCGGGCGGTCGAACAGGCGTGAAGGGTTGTCGATGCGGAATTTGTTTTTGCCGATGCGCGGCCAAGCGGTTTCGATGCTCTTCCAACCGTCGGGCAATTCGAATTGCAGACGCGCGACCAGTTCGGTGCCGTCCTGTTGATCGAGTTTGGCTGGCGGTACCAGTTCGTCGCCACGCATCAACGCCCAAGTCGGGGTCATGCGCGTGTCGAAACTACCGTTCTTGCGGCCGTGGCTGATGCGCACGCGGTAGCTCAGGCTGGACTTTTCGCTGGCGGGACGCCAGACCCCGCGCGCCTGTTTACCCGGGCTCAGCAGCCACTGGCCGTCAGCCTTGAAGTCGCTGTAATGGCTGCCGTCGCCAAGATCGAAATCGAGACTGCGCACCGCCTCACCTTTGGCCAGGGTCAGACGCACCTCGGCCTGATCACTTTGTGGCAACAGGCGCACGTGATAATCCAGATCGACTTTCTTCGCCGCCCAGACCGGCGCACTCAGTGCCAGCAGCGCGATCATCAACGCCCGCTGCAATCCGACAGCCATACACACTCCCTGGTAAAGCTTGCGTGCGCAGGGATCAGCCTGCGCGGAAAATCAGGTGATCTTCCCAGTCATCCTCCGGCACACTGCCTTCAGCGAGCATGCGCCCGGATTGGGAGATCCGTTCATGGTGCACCGCATCGCGGTCACCGCACACCAAGTGGTGCCACAGCGGCAGATCCTTGCCTTCGCTGACCAGTCGATAACCACAGGTCGGCGGCAGCCATTTGAATTCTTCAGCCTGGCCCGGGGTGAGCTGGATGCAATCCGGGACAAACTTCAGGCGATTCGGATAATCGCTGCACTGACAGGTTTTAAGGTCCAGCAGTTTGCAGGCGATGCGCGTGTAGTAAACGCTGTTGTCTTCCTCATCCTCGAGCTTTTGCAGGCAGCACAGACCACAGCCGTCGCACAGCGATTCCCATTCCTGGTGATCCAGTTGATCGAGGGTTTTGCGTATCCAGAACGGTTCGACTTTGGCGACCATGGCTCAAGCATCAACATCAGGTGGTGAAAAGGCCGCCAGTCTAGTGCTCAAGGCCTTGCGGGCCAAGCGTTGGCGACTGCCGGTTATGCGGGACTTGTCAGTTTTTGTGGCGGCGCGTAGCTTTGCCAGTCGCAAGGAGCCTTGCCCGCAAGCCATTAACGCTCGACCGCGTTGCATTGTGGTGAACCCTCAGGCTCGGAAACCCCATCGTTCAGCGCAACTGATCCCGCCGGGTTTTCATTCAAATCCCTGACTCAAACGTAGCAAGGAATCTCTCGATGAGTGCCAACCCTCGCGTTGCCGATTACGCCATTCACCCACAATTCACCGACCGCTGGTCGCCGCGCGCCTTTACCGGCGAAGCGATTCCAGAAGAAACGCTGCTGAGCTTCTTCGAAGCGGCACGCTGGGCGCCCTCGGCGTACAACTCGCAACCTTGGCGCTTTCTGTACGCGCGTCGCGATACGCCAAACTGGGAGCGTTATCTGGGCCTGTTGAATGAGTTCAACCGTAGCTGGGCGCAGCATGCGTCGGCGCTGGTGATCGTGATTTCGAAAACCACGTTCACTGCACCGGGCGCCAGCGAAGAAACTCCAGCGTTGTGGCACACCTTCGACACCGGTTCGGCGTGGGGTCATCTGGCGCTGCAAGCGAGCCTCAGCGGCTGGCACACCCACGGCATGGCCGGGTTCGATCAGGAGCTGACGCGCAAGGAGCTGAACATACCTGAAGGTTATGCACTGCACGCGGCGGTGGCCGTTGGCAAACTCGGTGACAAGGCAACGCTGGCTGAATACCTGCAGGCCCGTGAAGAGCCGAGCCCGCGTCGCCCGCTGAGCGAACTGGCGGCGGAAGGCGACTTCACCCTCTAAGCCACAGCGCAAATGATCGTTCCCACGCTCCGCGTGGGAACGACTCAAGGGACGCTCCGCGTTCCAATGGGACGCGGAGCGTCCCCGGCTGCATT
>NZ_AKJR01000053.1:0-15110 GCF_000282235.1 Pseudomonas sp. GM24
GCGAAACCGCCAGCGGCAACCCCCGAAGAAACGGATATACACGCAACCCCAAGAGCCTGGTCGGCCCACAGGCCGCCAAGGCCAAAGCCAAAGCCAAAGCCTCAAACCACATCAACACCTACGTGAATCGCATCATGCCGCCAAAACTCCAGATCACAATCAATCAACCGCTCATGCTGATCATAATTGACCCGAGCAATCCGCAACCCCGGGCTCCCCACAGAAACCCGTAAAGCCGCCGCCGCATCCACCGACAATGACGTCGGCACAATCTCAAAGCGCACCCGCCCATAGTGCAAATCGTAATGCCGCGCATACAACTCGGTCATCGACTGATTCAAATCAAACTCAAGAATCCCCGGAAAAAACTGCGGATTCAAATAGTGCTCCACATACAACACCAACCGCCCATCAATGCGCCGCGACCGGCAAATCTGAATCACGCTCGACAACGCCGGCAGTTGCAACCACGCACACACCGCCGCCGAAGCCGGCTGCAAACGCGCCGAAATCACCTCAGTCGACGGCACCCGCCCCTGCGCACTGACCATCGCGTGAAAGTGACTTCTCTGCATCAGGTTGTAGGCCAGACGCGGCGGCGAGACGAACCAGCCACGGCGCTCCTCACGATAAATCTGCCCCTGCGCCTCCAGTTGCAACAACGCCTCTCGCACAGTAATCCGCGTCGTGCCGAACAACTCACTGAGCTTGCGCTCGGCCGGCAGCTTGCTGCCTGCCGCCAACAACCCGTGATCAAGCTGCTCCTGCAACACCTGGCCAATCGCTGTCACCGCTTTTGTTGCCTCATCGCGCATCAACGTTACCTATCTGGACTAGACCAGCACTGTTTCGGGGCAAAACCGCACGGCAATCGAGCCGTTTCCTGATATTGCAAGCCTAGGCAGTGCAGATGACCGAGAGATGACAAAACTACCGAACGGTCGTCCTCACGACTTGCAATACATCGGCCAAGTCCCTTGCTCTGCGGGCCTTTGAGCATGGTCTACGCTTATCTGGCAGCCGCCAATACCGGGCAAACAAGAGGCCTGAAACAAGGCCGCCGACATCAAAGTGTCATCCAACCCCCTTAAATTGGCTCAGGTATTGCTGACCTAGACCAACACACACCGCAATCGCAGCGTTGAACACGACCAAGGAGCTTCGGAATGAAACAGCTTTTCCTGGCAACACTGTTAGGCTCGACCATTGCAATGTGCACCTCCGCCATGGCGGCCGGCACCGATCTGAAAACCCTCGAAGCCGCTGCGAAAGCGGAAGGCGCCGTCAACAGCGTCGGCATGCCCGATGACTGGGCCAACTGGAAAGGCACCTGGGAAGACCTGGCCAAAACCTACGGCCTCAAGCACATCGACACCGACATGAGCTCGGCCCAGGAAATCGCCAAGTTCGCCGCCGAAAAAGACAACGCCACCGCTGACATCGGCGACGTCGGTGCGGCCTTCGGCCCGATCGCGGTCAAGCAAGGCGTGGTGCAACCGTACAAACCAAGCACTTGGGATCAAGTCCCGGACTGGGCCAAGGACAAGGATGGCAACTGGGCGCTGGCCTACACCGGCACCATCGCGTTCATCGTCAACAAAAAGCTTCTGCACGGCTCCGAAGTACCGACCAAGTGGGCTGACCTCAAGGGCGGCAAATACAAGGTCTCCATCGGTGACGTGAGCACCGCCGCCCAAGCCGCCAACGGCGTACTCGCTGCGGCACTGGCCAACGGTGGCGACGAGAAAAACATCAAGCCTGCGCTGTTGTTGTTCGCCGACATCGCCAAGCAAGGTCGCCTGTCGATGGCCAACCCGACCATCGCCACCATGGAAAAAGGCGAAATCGAAGTCGGTGTGGTCTGGGACTTCAACGGCCTCAGCTACAAAGCCAAGATGGCCAACCCGGATGACTACGTGGTGCTGATCCCGTCCGACGGTTCGGTGATTTCCGGCTACACCACGATCATCAACAAGTACGCCAAAAACCCTAACGCCGCCAAGCTGACCCGCGAATACATCTTCAGCGACGCCGGCCAGACCAACCTCGCCCGCGGCAACGCCCGTCCGATCCGCGCCGAGCACCTGCAACTGCCGGAAGACGTCAAGGCCAAACTGCTGCCGAACGAGCAGTACAAAAAGGTCACCCCGATCAAAGACGCCGATGCGTGGGAGAAGACTTCCAAGGCCCTGCCACAGCAGTGGAACGAAGAAGTCATCGTAGAGATGAAGTAATCCTTCATCTGTAGGAGCTGCCGCAGGCTGCGATCTTTTGATCTTGCCCTTTAAAAGCAACATCAAAAGATCGCAGCCTGCGGCAGCTCCTACAGGGGTTGGTTCCAGTTTTGTTTTCGGAGTTTTTGCCCCTATGAAGCACAACGTCATCCTTGTCGTGCTCGACGGCCTCAACTACGAGGTCGCGCGTCACGCCATGGGGCATCTGCAGGCTTATGTTGGCGCAGGACGCGCCGCGCTCTATCAACTGGAGTGCGAACTGCCGGCCCTGTCCCGACCGCTTTATGAATGTATCCTCACCGGCGTGCCGCCGATCGACAGCGGCATCGTCCACAACAATGTCTCGCGCCTGTCCAACCAGCGCAGCATTTATCACTACGCCCGCGACGCCGGCCTGAAAACCGCAGCAGCGGCGTATCACTGGGTCAGCGAGTTGTACAACCGCTCACCGTTCGTAGCCGCGCGCGACCGGCACACCGACAATCTGTCGCTGCCGATCCAGCACGGGCATTTCTACTGGAGCGATCACTACCCGGATTCGCACCTGTTCGCCGACGCCGAAAACCTGCGCCTGCGCCACGATCCGAATTTCCTGCTGATCCACCCGATGAACATCGACGACGCCGGGCACAAACACGGTCTCGATTCTTCGCAATACCGCAACAGCGCGCGCTTCGCCGACATCATCCTTGCCGACTATCTGCAGAACTGGCTCGACGCTGGCTATCAGGTATTGGTGACCGCCGACCACGGCATGAACAACGATCGCTCACACAACGGCCTGCTGCCGGAAGAACGCCAGGTGCCGCTGTTTGTCCTCGGTGAAGCCTTCAGCCTCAACGCCGATGCCGCACCGAAACAGACGGAAATCTGCGGCACCGTCTGCGAACTACTCGGCGTGCCCCACGACAAACCTGTGTGCCGGGAGTTGCTCAAGTGAACTCAATAATTCGCGGCAAATGGCTGGCGGCACTGTGTGTAGTGCCCTTCGCGCTGTTCTTTATCGTCTTCGAAATCGCCCCGCTGACCTGGGTGATGATCAGCAGTCTGCAATCGGAAGAGTTCGGCTGGGGCTTGGCCAACTTCAGCAAGATCTTCAGTTCGAAGTTCTACTTGCAGGCGATCCAGTACAGCCTCGAAATCAGCTTCTGGTCGAGCTTGTTCGGCATCATCATCGCCGTACTCGGTGCGTATTCCTTGCGCCGGGTCGACTCGAAACTGCGCAATTTCGTGAATGCCTTCGCCAACATGACCAGCAACTTTTCAGGCGTACCCTTGGCCTTCGCGTTCATCATCCTGCTCGGTTTCAACGGCAGCATCACCATCATGCTCAAGCAGTCGGGGATCATTCAGGACTTCAACCTGTACTCGAAAACCGGGTTGATCATTCTCTACACCTACTTCCAGATTCCCCTCGGCGTGTTGTTGCTCTACCCGGCCTTCGACGCTTTGCGTGAAGACTGGCGCGAGTCCGCCGCACTGCTTGGCGCCAATGGCTGGCAGTTCTGGCGGCATATTGGTTTGCCTGTGCTGACGCCTGCATTGCTCGGGACGTTCGTGATTCTGCTGGCCAACGCCCTCGGCGCCTACGCCACTGTCTATGCGCTGACTACCGGCAATTTCAACGTGCTACCGATCCGTATTGCAGCGATGGTCTCCGGCGATATTTCCCTCGACCCGAATCTGGCCAGCGCCCTGGCCGTGGTGCTGGTGGCGTTGATGACCATCGTCACCGTCGTGCATCAACTGCTGTTGAAGAGGAGCTACCATGTCTCGCGCTGAATCCGGCCCGGCCGGCCTCTACCACCGCGTCGTGGTTTATCTGTTGTTCGCCATCCTCTTGCTGCCACTCGTGGGCACGCTGGTCTATTCGATCGCCAGCAGTTGGTCAGCGACCATCCTGCCCAGCGGTTTCACCTTCAAGTGGTACATCCAGTTGTGGAGCGATCCGCGTTTCCTGCACGCCTTCGGCCAGTCATTGCTGGTCTGCGTTGGCGCGCTGGTGCTTTCAGTCGTGCTGATCCTGCCGCTGCTGTTCGTCGTGCATTACCACTTTCCGAAACTCGATGCGCTGATGAACATCCTTATCCTGCTGCCCTTCGCGGTGCCGCCGGTGGTGTCGTCGGTGGGACTGTTGCAACTTTACGGTTCCGGGCCGATGGCCATGGTCGGTACACCGTGGATTCTGATCGGCTGCTACTTCACCGTGGCGCTGCCGTTCATGTACCGGGCGATCACCAACAACCTGCAAGCGATCAACCTGCGCGACCTGATGGACGCTGCGCAACTGCTTGGCGCCAGCACCTTTCAAGCGGCGTTTCTGGTGGTGCTGCCGAATCTGCGCAAAGGCCTGATGGTCGCGTTGCTGCTGTCGTTCTCGTTCCTGTTCGGGGAGTTCGTTTTCGCCAACATTCTGGTCGGCACGCGCTACGAAACCCTGCAGGTTTATCTGAACAACATGCGCAACAGCAGCGGTCACTTCACCAGTGCGCTGGTCATCTCGTATTTCTTTTTCGTGCTGGTCCTGACCTGGATCGCCAACATCTTGAACAAGGACAAAAGCGAATGAGCTATGTCAGCGTCCAACACCTGCAGAAAAGCTACGCCGGCACGACCGTGTTCAGCGACATCGACTGCGAAATCAACAAGGGTGAATTCGTCACCCTGCTCGGCCCCTCCGGTTGCGGCAAATCCACACTGCTGCGTTGCATCGCCGGCCTGACACCGGTCGATGGCGGCAAGATCCTCCTCGATGGCGTCGATATCGTGCCGTTGAGTCCGCAGAAACGCGGGATCGGCATGGTGTTTCAGAGCTATGCGCTGTTCCCCAACATGACCGTGGAACAGAACGTTGCCTTCGGTTTGCGTATGCAGAAGGTCAATGCCGACGACAGCCATAAACGCGTTTCCGAGGTGTTGAAACTGGTTGAACTGAACGACTTCGCCAGCCGCTATCCGCATCAGTTATCCGGTGGTCAATGCCAGCGG
This sequence comes from Pseudomonas sp. GM24, assembly GCF_000282235.1. Taxonomy (NCBI): domain Bacteria; kingdom Pseudomonadati; phylum Pseudomonadota; class Gammaproteobacteria; order Pseudomonadales; family Pseudomonadaceae; genus Pseudomonas; species Pseudomonas sp. GM24. The sequence goes on from NZ_AKJR01000053.1 coordinate 5,223, forward strand.
GTTGCCCTCGCCCGTTCGCTGGTCACGCGTCCGCGTCTGTTGCTGCTGGACGAGCCGCTGTCGGCGCTCGACGCACGGATTCGTAAACACCTGCGCGAACAGATCCGCCAGATTCAGCGCGAACTGGGCCTGACCACAATTTTCGTTACCCACGATCAGGAAGAAGCGCTGACGATGTCTGATCGCATTTTCCTGATGAATCAGGGAAAAATCGTACAAAGCGGCGATGCCGAAACCCTCTACACCGCCCCCGTCGATGTGTTCGCCGCTGGCTTCATCGGCAACTACAACCTGCTCGATGCCGACGACGCATCAAAGCTGTTGCAGCGCCCGATCAACCACCGCATCGCGATTCGCCCGGAAGCCATCGAGCTGAGCCTGGAAGGCGAACTCGACGCGCAGATCCGCAGCCACAGTCTGCTCGGCAACGTCATCCGTTACCGCATCGAAGCGCGGGGCGTGGAACTGGTGGTGGATGTGCTCAACCGCTCGGCGGCCGATCTGCATCCCGACGGTCAGCGTCTGGCGCTTTCCATCGATCCGACGGCCCTGTGTGAGGTAGCCTGATGACTTTGCTGACGTTGAAGAGAGAACTGCACTGATGGCTCTGGCAATTTTTGATCTGGACGAAACCTTGATCCACGGCGACTGCGCCACCCTCTGGAGCGAGCAGATGGGGCGCCTGGGCTGGGTCGATCCTGAATCGTTCATGCGCAAGAACAACGAACTGATGGACGCCTACAGCCATGGCAAATTGCGCATGGAAGACTACATGGAATTCAGCCTGGAACCGCTCATCGGCCGCACACCGGAAGAAGTCGAGCATCTGGTTGGCCCGTGGGTGGAAGACTTCATTGAACCGATCATCTTCAGCGACGCGACCAAAACCATCGCCGCCCACCGCAAGGCCGGCGACCGCATTCTGGTGATTTCGGCGTCGGGGACGCACCTGGTCAGACCGATTGCCGATCGATTGGGCATTGATGAAATTCTGGGGATTGAACTGGAAGTCGCCCATGGCGTTTACAGTGGGCATACCGTTGGCACCCTGACCTACCGCGAAGGCAAGATCACCCGCTTGCTGGAATGGCTGGATGCTGAAGAAGAGAACCTGGAAGGTGCGAGTTTCTATTCCGACTCGCGTAATGATTTGCCGTTGTTGCTGAAGGTGGATTTCCCGCATGTGGTGAATCCGGACCCGGTGCTGCTGGAACATGCCGAAAAGGCCAACTGGCCAATCCATCTCTGGAAATGACAAAGATTTAATCTGCACAGGCTGGCTGATATTCCAAACCTGAGTTCGACCCGATGCATCAGGTCGATGTAGCCCGGTAGAACAACCCGGTCAGTCCCCTCTCCCTTTGGGAGAGGGTTAGGGTGAGGGGCTTTTTGCCTTGATCTCAGCTCAGACTTTCGTCAATCACCAATACCAGTTTGCCCGCCACCGTATTACTCGCCAACTCCGCAAACGCCGCCTCGGCATCCTTCACCGCAAACGCCTTGGCCAACTGCGGACTCAAGCGCCCCTCAGCAAACAACGGCCACACCTGCTGACCCAGATCACTCAACAGATCCGCCTTGAACTGATCGTCACGACTGCGCAACGTCGAGCCCAGCAGTTGCACACGCTTGGCCAACACCTGCGCCAGATCCAGCTTCGCCTCACGCCCGCCCATCAAACCGATCAACACCCAGCGTCCATCCAGCGCCATCAGCTTCAGGTTCAGCGCCGAATAATTACCGCCGACCGGGTCGAGAATCACGTTGAACGGCCCAAAATCGCGCAGGCTCTCCAGATCATCGGTGCGCACCACCCCGCCCTGTGCACCCAGCGCTTCACAGTAGGCCAAACGCTCAGCCGAACCGACGCTGACCCAACATGGATTGCCAAACGCCTTGCACAACTGAATCGCGGCTGAACCGATTCCACTTGCGCCGGCGTGCAAGAGAACTTTCTCACCCGGTTTGAGCGCCGCAAGTTGAAACACATTCAGCCAGACTGTTGCGTAAACCTCGGGCAATGCGGCCGCCTCAATCAGCGAGACGCCTTCGGGAACCGGCAGCACGTGCCGCCCGTCGACGACCACCTCTTCGGCCATGCCACCCCCGGCCAGCAAGGCGCAAACCCGATCGCCGACCTGCCACGCACTGCCCGCGCCGACCTCGCTGATCACCCCGGAACACTCAAGACCGAGCACTTGGCTGGCCCCTGGCGGTGGCGGATAAAGCCCTGCTTTCTGTAATAAATCGGCGCGATTGAGGCCCGCTGCCGCCACTCGGATGCGGACTTGTCCTACATCACACGTAGGACTCGGCTCTTCAACCCATGCCACTTGACCGTCAACGCCTTGCAATGCCTTCACAGTGCCTCCATAGTGAGTCTGGACTGAGCCCGAAGCTGTAGCGCCGGGCTTTTTGCATTATGCGACCGGCTCTCGTAGAACCGGCGACTTCAAAGACGGCCTAATATGCGTTATCAATTGTCCCCGCGTCGAATCAGCATGAAGCATTTGCTCCCCAGCACCGCCCTCGCTCTTTTCATCGGTATCGGTTTGTTGCCGGTGTCGGGCAATACATTCGCAGCCAACAGCTGGGACAAATTGCAGCCTGATCGCGATGAAGTCATCGCCAGTCTGAACGTCGTCGAGTTGCTCAAGCGTCACCACTACAGCAAGCCGCCGCTTGACGATGCCCGCTCGGTAATCATCTACGACAGCTACATAAAGCTGCTGGATCCGTCGCGCAGCTACTTCATGGCCAGCGACATCGCCGAGTTCGACAAGTGGAAGACCCAGTTCGACGACTTCCTCAAAAGCGGCGACCTCAACGCCGGGTTCACCATCTACAAGCGCTACCTGGACCGCGTCAAGGCGCGTCTGGACTTCGCCCTTGCCGAGCTGAACAAAGGCGTCGACAAGATGGATTTCAACACCAAGGAGACCTTGCTGATCGATCGCAAGGACGCCCCTTGGCTGAAATCCACCGCAGAGCTGGATGACCTGTGGCGCAAACGCGTCAAGGACGAAGTCCTGCGCCAGAAGATCGCCGGCAAAGAGCCGAAGCAGATTCATGAAACCCTGACCAAGCGCTACAAGAACCAGCTGGCGCGCCTGGACCAGACCCGTCCGGAAGACATCTTCCAGGCGTATATCAACACCTTCGCCATGTCGTACGATCCGCACACCAACTATCTGTCGCCGGATAACGCGGAAAACTTCGACATCAACATGAGCCTGTCCCTCGAGGGCATCGGTGCCGTGTTGCAGAGCGATAACGACCAGGTGAAAGTCGTGCGTCTGGTGCCGGCAGGCCCGGCCGACAAGACCAAACAGGTCGCCCCGGCCGACAAGATCATCGGCGTTGCCCAAGGCAACAAAGAAATGGTCGACGTGGTCGGCTGGCGTCTGGATGAAGTGGTCAAGCTGATCCGTGGTCCGAAAGGCACCGTGGTGCGTCTGGAAGTGATTCCGGCGAGCAATGCGCCGAACGACCAGACCACCAAGATCGTGCCGATCACCCGTGAAGCGGTGAAGCTCGAAGACCAGGCGGTGAAGAAGTCCGTGCTCAACCTGAAACAGGACGGCAAGGACTACAAACTCGGCGTCATCGAGATTCCAGCCTTCTACCTCGACTTCAAGGCTTTCCGTGCCGGTGATCCGGACTACAAGAGCACCACTCGCGACGTCAAGAAGCTGCTCACCGAGCTGCAGAAAGACAAAGTCGACGGCGTGGTCATCGATCTGCGCAACAACGGCGGCGGTTCCCTGCAGGAAGCCACCGAGCTGACCAGCCTGTTCATCGACAAAGGCCCGACCGTACTCGTACGTAATGCCGATGGCCGTGTCGACGTACTCGAAGATGAAAACCCGGGCGCGTTCTACAAAGGCCCGATGGCACTCTTGGTCAACCGCTTGTCCGCCTCGGCTTCGGAGATTTTCGCCGGCGCCATGCAGGACTACCACCGCGCGCTGATCATCGGTGGCCAGACCTTCGGTAAAGGCACCGTGCAGACCATTCAGCCGTTGAACCATGGCGAACTGAAACTGACCCTGGCCAAGTTCTACCGGGTTTCCGGTCAGAGCACCCAGCATCAGGGCGTGTTGCCGGACATCGACTACCCGTCGTTGATCGACACCAAGGAAATCGGCGAGAGCGCACTGCCGGAAGCCATGCCGTGGGACACCATCCGCGCGGCAATCAAACCGGCGGCCGATCCGTTCAAGCCGTACCTGGCGCAGCTCAAGTCCGAACATGACACACGCACCGCCAAAGATGCCGAGTTCGTGTTCATCCGTGACAAGCTGGCCCTGGCGCAGAAACTGATGGAAGAAAAAACCGTCAGCCTTAACGAAGCCGAGCGTCGCGCGCAACACACCGATATCGACGCCAAGCAACTGGCCATGGAAAACATCCGTCGCAAAGCCAAAGGCGAAGAGCCGCTCAAAGAGCTGAAGAAAGAAGACGACGACGCCCTCGCGGCCGCCGAGCCGGACAAGGTCAAACCAGAAGACGATGCCTACCTGAGCGAAACCGGGCGAGTACTGCTGGATTACCTGAAGCTGAGCAATCAGGTGGCCAAGAAGTAAGGTGATGGCAATTTAATGCTGACGATCCCCGGATCGTCATCAAACAGTCATCATTCTGTCGTGCAATAAAGGACTGGGAGCCACTCTCTTCATCGAGAGCGCTCCCAGTCCTTTTTTTATCGCCAGAGATAGCCATGACCACGACCGAACAGCTGAGTGCCTTGAGCTCGATCCTGACTCAAAGCGGATTACACAGCCTGTTCCAACCGATCATCTCTCTCTCCGAACGGCGCATTCTCGGCTACGAAGCCCTCACGCGCGGCCCGTCCAACAGCCCTCTTCACTCGCCCATCGCGCTGTTCGCCGTGGCCCGTCAGGCCGGGCGTTTGAGCGAACTGGAAATCGCCTGTCGGCAAAGCGCTTGCCGTCGCTTCAATGAGCAGCAACTGCCGGGCAAACTGTTTCTCAACGTCTCGCCTGAGTCCTTGCTGGAAGCCGCGCATCAACCGGGGCGCACGTTGCAACTGCTGCAGGATTTCGGCATTCCGCCGAGTCAGGTGGTCATCGAGCTGACCGAACAGACGCCCATCGACGATTTCCAGTTGCTGCAAACCGCCTTGCATCACTATCGGGCGATGGGATTTTCCATTGCGCTGGATGATCTCGGTGCCGGTTACTCAAGCCTGCGGTTATGGTCGGAATTGCGCCCGGATTACGTGAAGATCGATCGGCACTTCATCGATGGCATTCATCAGGACGCGCTGAAGCGCGAGTTCGTCGGCTCGATCCTGCAAATCGCCAAAGCCTCACGCGCACAAGTCATCGCCGAAGGCATCGAGTTGCCGGAAGAACTCGCGGTGCTGACGGAAATGGGCGTCGATCTGGTGCAGGGCTACCTGCTTGGCCGCCCCCAAGAACACCCACCGCGCGATGCCCGCGCCTTGATGCCCAAGCACGACAGCAGCAGCGTTGCGCTGAACGACGAAGGCAGTGACCTCAGCGCCCTGCTCAACGACCAACCGGCCGTGCATCGCGACACCCCCACCGCCACCGTGCTGGAAGCCTTCCGCCGCCAAGCCAACCTCAACTCACTGGCAGTACTCGACGAACAAGGCCAACCCTGCGGCATCGTCCACCGCCACTCGTTGTCGGATGCCCTGCTCAAACCGTTCGCCACCGACCTGTTCGCCCGTAAACCGATCAGCCGTCTGATGAACGACGATTTCCTCGCCGTGGAAATGAGCCAGTCGCTGCAACAAGTCAGCCGCCTGATCACCAGCCGCGCGCGGCAACGCATTGAAGAAGACTTCATCATTACTCTTAACGGCGGCTACCTGGGTCTTGGCCGGGTGATCGACGTGCTTAAACTGATCACCGAGTTGAAGATTCAACAGGCGCGGTATGCCAATCCGCTGACTTTGTTGCCGGGGAATGTGCCGATCCAGCAATGCCTGACGCGGTTGCTGCAGCAGGGGCGCGAGTCGGTCATCTGCTATGTCGACATCGACAGTTTCAAACCCTTCAACGATATCTATGGCTACGGGCGCGGCGATGAAGTTCTGCTGTGTTTGGCGCAATGCCTCAACGAACGCGTCGACCCGTCCCGCGACTTCGTTGGTCACATTGGTGGCGACGACTTCCTCCTTGTCCTCGGTCCGGACGACTGGCGCAAACGCATCAATCAACTGCTTGATGACTTTCAGAGCCAATGCCGACGTTTCTACCGTACGGAACATCTTGAAGCTGGATGCTTTATCGCACCGAATCGCCAGGGAGTGCGGCAGGAGTTTCCGCTGTTGTCGCTTTCAATCGGTGTCGTGCATCTACAGCCCGAAGCCTGCGCACACCTCGATGCCAGCCAACTCGCGGAAATGGCATCGCAGGCGAAACATCATGCGAAGAATGTTCCGGGGTATAGCGTGCATGTGATTGAAAGTCTCGCCGCTACCGATGTTCATGCACCGCAGCTAATTGGACAACGCTGACTCGCCCCCCCTGTGGAAGCGCGCATGCCCTCGCAGAACTCAGTTCAATCAGTTTAATTTTTTGGTATTTATCCCATCCTTGAGTCGTCAACGTGATAGCTCAACAAACAACTTAACAACACCTGCATAAACTGACGCTGATCCTTTACATCATCATCAAAATAGGTAGTGATCTTTTTGAATACAGCATCAAAACTATCACCAACTCCCAGATAGTGCTCTAACGTTTCGATACACCACTCGCGCTCTTGAGCGCTGTAAGAAAGAAACTCAGGTTTCATGAGAATATCAAACAGTTCAGCAAGCTCTTTCTCGTCGTTCACATTCTTCGAAACGATGATCTTTTCACGAGCATCATCATGACTGTTTTCTATATCAAATAGAAAAAGTAACCCGCGCAAAACAAAATATTCAGGCTTACGTTTCATTCCATAAACTCCGTATAGGAAGTTATAGGCTTAGCAGAACCATTTAGGATAACTATCGCATGTGTCTGCTGCCCATAATTAACTCCTCCTCGTTCATATCCCTCACCAACAATCTTGCCCATATTCATCGGTTCTCTTGAAGCTATTATCCCATTCCGCCTGAAAATCAGTTGAGCACGATGTATGGCGTTCAACTGGTCTCGATGACTAAGAAAATGGGTGGCCGCACTGGGTATTTTTGGTTCTCCAGCTTTTTTCCCGTTGGTATAAACCTCAATAATGCCGGTTGTAGGATTTGTTCCTGTGATTGAACGTTCCCGCTGAGAAGCCAGCGTGGTCTGCTTGCCGTGCTTCTCTAAAAAATGTGCGCCCGGTGTGGACTTCTCCATTTCATCCAAACGCCTATAAGCATTTTCCTCGGCTAGTTCATCAATCCTCGCCCTCCGCTCCTGCGCCGTCATCTTTGGCAGCGCTGGCTCACCCTCTTCTACCTTAGCGCCACCAATCCCACCCGGCGCCTCACACCCAGGCTTATTCGGCGGTGGGCAGTTAGAGCTCAACCCCAACGGATCCACCCACCCCGTCGGATTCGGCACGTACTGGTACTGATTCAGCCCACCCGCCAACTTGATCGGATCCGGCGTCAGATACCGCCCCAGCCTCGGGTCGTAATACCGGTGCCGGTTGTAATGCAGCCCACTTTCCGCATCGAAGTACTGCCCCTGAAAGCGCAGCGGCTGGTTCAGGTAATCCTCGCCAGCCAGGGTCAGTGCGGCGATTTTGCCGTAGGCGTCGTATTGCGCGGACCAGACGATGTCGCCGCTGTAGTCGGTGAGTTCCTGCGGGGTGCCGAGGTGGTCGAGTTGGTAGTAGAACGGGCAGGCTTTTTGCGGGCCTTTGCCGTCGAGCAGCGCGAGGGGGCGGAAGGTGCCGGGTTCGTAGACGTAGCTGCGGTATTCGTTTTCGCTGCTTTCGGCGACGAGATGGTCGCCTTGCCAGAAGAACTCGGTGGTCTGGCCGTCGACGGTTTTACTGATGCGCCGGCCGAAGGCGTCGTAGCGATAGCTGGCGGTCTGGCCGTCGGGGCGGGTCAGGCCGATCAGGCGGTGTTGGCTGTCGTAGCGGTATTCGGTGACCAGTGTCTGGGCGCGGCCGCGGCGTTCGCGGATCAGGTTGCCGAAGGCGTCGTAGTCATAGTGGCGGTCGCCCTGCATCAGCAGGCGGTTGCCTTTGATCTGGCTCGGACCGGGGCGGTCCTGCATCAGCAGGTTGCCGGCCGGGTCGTGGGCGAAGGATTCCGGCAGTTCGTCACGCGAGTGGCGTACGCGGATGAGGCGGTCGAGGGCGTCGTAGCCGTAGGTGCGCTGGCCGTGGCGGCTGTCGGCGATGTGCGCGAGATTGCCGTTGGCGTTGTAGGCATAATCGCGGCGGTACAGCGCATCACGCTGATGGCCTACGGCGTGGGCGAGTAATCGGCCCTGATCGTCGTAGGTGTATTCGCTGAGCAGCAAACCCTGCTGGCGTTGCCGTTCGCGTCCGGACTGATAGACATGACGGGTCAGCGGCGTGCCGTTGAGGTCGATGTCGGTCAGCGCGCCACCCTTGGCGTGGCGGTAGTCGAGCACGCTGTTGTCCGGCAGGCGCATGCGCTTGAGCTGGCCGCAGGCGTCGTAGCGGTAACGCAGGGTGCCCCAGCCTTGATGCTCGGTGATCAAGCGGTCCTGGCGGTCGTACTCGAAGGCCAGCGGGTGTTGCTGGCCGTCGTCGACCCCAATCAAACGGCCGAGGCGGTCGTATTGGTAGGTGACCTTGATGCCGTCGGGCAGGGTTCTGGCCAGAAGACGCCCGGCAGCATCGCGCTCATAAGCAGTGAGCAAACAAGAGCCGTCATCACCGAACTCGGTCTTCTCCAGCAGATGGCCGTTGAGGTCATAGGCGTACGCCGTGCGCCGGCCATCAAAACCGCTTTCCTGGCGAATCAGCCCGGTCGGCGTGTAATCCAGCCGGTACTTTTCCCCGGACTCGTTTTCAATCTCGGTGAGCAGCAGTTGCGCATGGTCGTAGCGGTACTGCACCCGCGTGCCGTCGGGGTTGATCCGCCGCGAGACCAGGTGCAGATCGTCGTCGTATTCGTAGCGGGTGATGCGCCCGAGTTCATCGCGCTCGGCAGTGACCTGACCGTAGGCGCCGTAGCTGTAAGCACGGGTATTGCCGGTAGGAGATGTCGTCTGGATCAGTCGGCCAACCGCATCCCAATGCTGACGGGTGACCGCACCGTGTTCGTCGGCGGTTGTGGTCCGCCGCCCCAGCGCGTCGTAGGAAAAGCGCCGCACGCCACCGTCGGGCAGGGTTTCCTCGGTCAACTGGCCAAGGCTGTTCCAGACCAAGCGATGGCGGCTGCTGTCCGGGTAGCGAATCGACAGCAACTGCCCACGGGTGTCGTAGTAGTAATGGGTGACCTGGCCATCGGGATCGACCGCTTCGGTGACATCGCCCTCGGCATTGCGCCGGTAGATCCACACCGCGTCACCGCGAGAGCGTTTATGCAGGAAACCGTTGCGATACTCGTAGGACGTTGGCGCGTCAGCCGGCGGAATCAGCGCGCTCAGCCGTCCGACCTCGTCGTAGCGGTATTCGGTGACCGCACCCAAGGCATCCTGCTCGGCGATCAACCGCCCCGCAGCGTCATAAGCCTTGAGCTGCTCGCCACCGTCGGCTTCAACCTTGCGCACCAGCCGCGCACGCTCGTCGTGCACGTACGTCTCTTCGGTGCCATCGACGTAATGCACTGCGACACTGCCGTCGTCGTTCCAGACGTAACGCGTGTCCATCTGCGAGAACGACGCCCAGTGGCGCACGCAACGCGCAGCCTTGCCCGAGCGTTCCCACTCCCAGAAAAAACTCGCGCCGCCGGCCAGTTGTCGTTGCAGGATCACGTGGGCGTCGTCG
>NZ_AKJR01000054.1:0-36005 GCF_000282235.1 Pseudomonas sp. GM24
CCTGAGTTCGACTGCGGACTTTCAGGTCGGCGTAACTCGAACATTCACCTCGGTCAGTCCCCTCTCCCACTGGGAGAGGGTTAGGGTGAGGGCCGGTTCACAGCTGGAACACCGACTCCAACACACCATCAAGCCAGGCTCTTGCTCACCACCTCATACACATCACTCGACAACTGCCCCGACGCCCGAATCCGCTCCAGCTCAGCTTTCATCAACGCCTGCCGCGCACCGTCGTATTTACGCCAGCGAGTCAGCGGCGCCAGTTGGCGCGAGGCGATCTGTGGGTTGAAGCCGTTCAGCTCGATCACCAGATCCGCAAGGAAGCGATAACCCGAGCCATCGGCCGCATGGAAGTTGATCAGGTTCTGCCCGGCAAACGCACCGACCAGCGCACGCACCTTGTTCGGGTTCTTGATGTTGAACGCCGGGTGCTGCATCAACGCTTTCACGCGCTCCAGACCGCCTGGCAAAGTGCTGCCGGCCTGCACGCTGAACCACTGATCCATGACCAGCGGGTTGTCCTTGAAGTGCTCGGCGAAACTGGCCAGTGCCAGCGCTTTCTGCTCTTCGAACGGCGAGTTGACCAACACGGCCAGCGCGGTCAGGCGCTCTGTCATGTTGTCGGCCGCTTCGAATTGCTCCAGCGCCGCCGCCAGTACTTCCGGCTTGCCACTGAGCATCAGGTACGACAGCGCAATGTTCTGCAGCGCGCGACGGGCGAAGTGCTCGGCTTCGGCCACGTACGGGGTTTTCTTCGACAGGTCACGGTTGGCCTGATAACGCAGCCACAGCGCCTCGAACAAACTGTCAGCCAGTTGCTTGCGGGCAAATTCGCGAGCGGTGTGAATCGCCTCGACATCCGCCACTTCGCTGATTTCGGTCAGATAGGCCTCACCCGGTAGCGAGAGCATTTCCGCAACCATCGCCTGATCCAGCGACTCATCGGACAGAACGGTTTTCAGCGCCGACACCAGACGCGGATCAAGCTTCAGACTCTCGCCCTTCTGCTGCTGGCCGATCAACTCTTGCAGGACCTGCACCGACAGTTGCTGACCGGCATCCCAGCGGTTGAAGCCGTCGCTGTCGTGCTGCATCAGGAACATCAGTTGATCGCGGTTGTACGGGAAGCTCAGTTTCACCGGCGCCGAGAAGCCGCGCAGCAGCGATGGCAGCGGCTGTGCAGCGATATCAACGAAGGTGAAAGTCTGCTCGGCTTCAGTCACCGAGATCACGCGAGTAGTGCCTTGCGCCGATGATTCGCCAGCCAGACGCAGGGCAATCTCGTTGCCTTGGCTGTCGAGCAGGCCGAGTTCGACTGGAATCACAAACGGCAGTTTTTCAACTTTATCCGGGGTTTCCGGGCAGCTCTGGCGGAAGGTCAGGCTGTAGGTTTTCGCGGCGGCGTCGTACGACTCGCTCACCGCCAGACGCGGCGTGCCAGCCTGGCTGTACCAGCGCTTGAACTGGGTCAGATCGACACCGTTGGCATCTTCCATGGCTTTGATGAAGTCATCACAAGTCACTGCCTGACCATCGTGGCGCTCGAAGTACAGATCGCTGCCCTTACGGAAGCCTTCGGCGCCGAGCAAGGTGTGGATCATGCCGACCACTTCCGAACCCTTCTCGTACACGGTCAGGGTGTAGAAGTTGGAGATTTCGATAAAGCTGTCCGGACGCACGGCGTGAGCCATCGGGCCGGCATCTTCGGCAAACTGGTGGGTGCGCAGGTAAGCCACGTCTTGAATACGCTTGACCGTGGCCGAGTTCATGTCGGCAGAGAAGCCGGAATCACGGAACACCGTGAAGCCTTCTTTCAGCGACAGCTGGAACCAGTCGCGGCAGGTCACGCGATTGCCCGACCAGTTGTGGAAGTATTCGTGAGCGACGATCGCTTCAACGCGCTGGTGCGCAGCATCGGTCGCGGTTTCGGCGCGGGCCAGTACGGCGCTGGAGTTGAAGATGTTGAGGCCTTTGTTCTCCATCGCACCCATGTTGAAGTCGTTGACGGCGACGATCATGAAGATGTCCAGATCGTACTCGCGACCGTAAACCTCTTCGTCCCAGCGCATCGACTTCTTCAGGCTGTTCATCGCGTGCTGGCACTTGTCGATGTTTTCCGGCTCGACGTAAATGCGCAGCGCGACGTTGCGCTGGGTCATGGTGGTGAAGGTGTCTTCAACGCACCACAAATCACCGGCCACCAGCGCGAACAGGTACGCCGGTTTCATGAACGGGTCTTCCCACGTAGCCCAGTGCCGGCCGTCTTCGCCCGGGCCCGAGGCAATCGGGTTGCCGTTGGAGAGCAGCACCGGGTAGCTGTGCTGTTCGGCGACCACGGTGGTGGTGAACTTGCTCATCACGTCCGGGCGGTCGAGGTAATAAGTGATCTTGCGGAAACCTTCGGCCTCGCACTGGGTGCAGAACATCGTGCCGGACTTGTACAGGCCTTCCAGTGCGGTGTTGGTTTCCGGGTGGATCTTGACGCTGGTGTCGAGCGTGAAGGTTTCGCTGGTCGGTTGCAGAGTCAGATGGTTTTCGGTCAGCTGGTAGTCGGCGTCAGACAGCGCCTGATCGGCCAGACTCACAGACAACAATTCCAGCTGCTGGCCATCGAGTACCAGCGGCGGCAGGCCCGGGCCACGCACCGGGTTGCGGCGCATCACCAACTGCGCGTGCACCAGGCTGTGATCCTCGAACAACTCGAAGGTCAGGTGTGTTTCGTCGATCAGGTACTCGGGCGCCTGATAGTCCTTCAGGTAAATCATCTTCGGTTGTTCGGTGCGCATGCTGGCGTCCTTATTGATGCACGGCGAGCTGATAGGCCGTGTACTTGCGAATGTTGATCACGCCGGTGTCGAAGATCAGGTACTGGCCCTTGATCCCCAGCAGCGTGCCTTCGGCAATCGGGTTCTTGTCCAGGTTGAAGCTGACGATTTTGGCCGGGTATTGCTCGACCGGGTAGCGGATTTCCAGCGGTTCGACATCGGCAATGGTCTGAATCGCCTGCAGGCCGAATCGCTCCTGCAAACCTTGCAGGCCTTCGGCGCAGCTTTCGAATAACTGGTCACGTACCTGCGCCAGATCGACCGCCGCCGCATCACCCTTGAGCAACGCGCGCCAGTTGGTCTTGTCCGCCACCTGACTGCGGAACAGGTCTTCAACGAAGCCCGATTGCTGCCGTGTCGAGACGCGCATGATCGGCAATGCCTGACATGCACCCTGATCGATCCAGCGAGTCGGCAGTTGCGTAGCACGAGTAATGCCAACCTTGATGCCCGACGAATTGGACAGGTAAACCACGTGATCGGTCATGCAGAACTGCTCGCCCCACGCTGGATCGCGACAGGTGCCGGCGTCATAGTGGCAACGCTCCGGGCTCATGATGCACAGATCGCACTGCGCCAGTTTGGTCATGCACGGGTAGCAATAGCCCTGACTGAAACTGGTTTTGGTCTTGCGCCCGCAATGGGTGCAGTGGATCGCCCCCAGGTATTCCAGACGCACCGTGGTGCCGATCAACGGGTTGACCGGCACCTCGACGTCATCCAGACGAAACGCGTATTGCACGTTCGGCCCGTCCAGGCGCGCCGACATTTTGCTGATTGCACCGCGGCCAATCTCGATCAATGGATGGCATCCGACTTGAACAGGATGTTCGGCACTTCAATCGACTTCGAGGCACATTCCTGCGGGCCCATGTAACCGGTGCGCTGGTCTTCAGGCAGGTTCTGGATTTCCCAGGCGATCATCGCCTGCAACGACAGCTCGCGCTGTTCGGCGGTGAGTTTGCCACCGTCGGACCATTTGCCGATTTCCACGGCCAGCTTCAGGCTCTCGTAGATGTCCGGGGTAATGTTGTTGATCATGTCGTTAAAAGAGGACATCAGGGTCTCCGTGCTCTTTATCTACAGAAAATTTTAGGCGGCCAGTTTACGGCGGTTATACAAACCGCCCAACAAACCGGTGAAGCATCCGATGAGTAACCCGCCGACGTGGGCAGCGTTGGCGATTTCGCCGAAACCGATCATCGAGATCAGCCCGGACATGCACACCAGCAACCACACCAGCATCATCACCAGCACGCCGCGCGGGAGGCGATAGGCGGGGTTCGGCGACAGCAGCTGGAAGATCCAGCAATGCCCGAGCAAACCGTAAAGTACGCCGGACAGCCCGCCAAACAAGGTCGCGCCGCTCCAGACAAACTGTGCGTAGTTGGAAACGAGGCTGAACAACAGCGTCAAGCCGATCAGGTTAATGCTGCCCTGACGCGACTCGATACGCCGGCCCAGCTCCCAGTACCACATGCCGTTCATGGCCAGGTGGAGGATGCCGAAGTGGATCAGCATCGGCGTGACCAGCCGCCACCACTGCCCCGCCGCAAGGCTGTCGGCCAACGGTGTGAAATGGATGTACTCGCCGACTACCTGAAAATCGAGGAAGGTCAGCCAGCGCAGGGTCTGCAGATTCTCACCGAGGTACGTCAATCCACCAACGATCAGGCACAACAACAGGATGAACCCCGTGGCCTTGGCGTATTTCAGTTGCTCGGCAAAGCTCGGCCGCTTGACGGTCGGCGCGACGGGAATGTCCATTTGCTGATCGGGATCGCCAGCCGGGAAGCGTTCGTAGAGTGAACGCACGTCTTCGCTGATTTCCGCCGGCGCCCACAACACTTGTTCGCCGGCCTCTTCGCTGACCCGATGCGGCACTTGCATACGTTGCAGCAGTTTGACGAAACCGCTCAAGTCCACTGCCAACGGCAGACGTAATACCGCTACCGCACTCATTGCAGCACCTCCGGCCGCTCGACATCGACCCAGACAAATTTATGCGGATCGAGGCGGGTTTCCTGATCCAGACGATAGGCGACCAGTTTGCCGTAGAGCACCGCGCTGTAATCCAGACACGCGAGGTTCGGGCGGATCGGCGCCGGTTTGCCGCTGCGCCAATAGTGGCCGACGAACAGCAATGGCTCGTCGACGCCGTAGCGCAGCAGGTTGTTTTTTTCGCTGGAGGTCAGCGGCTTCTGCGCCACCGGATCCGGCAGTGCATCCGGCTGGAAGACGATATCGCCGTAGGTTTTCGGATCGTCTTCCCAGAACTTGGTGCGGAAGAACGAACGCACCAGACCGTCGCCGCTGGTCATGGTCAGGCCATCCGGCAGGCGCATGTCAGTGCCGCGCAGCAGACGGTCGAACACGGTGCAGGCGAAGCTGTCCGGCACGGCCGAGGCCTGCAGGAAGTGTTCGTCGATGCAGCCATTGGGGAACAGCGCTCGCAACGGTTCGATCAGTCCGGCATCCCAGCAAGCGTGGACAACACGGAAGCGTCCGGCGTCGACAAACAGCGGCAGCTCGTAAAACCAGCGCTGGAAATCGTGCCAGTCGCCGGGATGGTCTTCGAATTGGGTCAGGGTTTCGTGCAGCAGGCGTGCGTGGCGCGGCGTGTGTTCGCGCACGAACTGCTTGCCGCTGCCCGGTAGCGCCGGCGTGCTCCAGCCCAGCGCGTTGAATTCGTGGTTGCCCATAATGCACAAGGCCTGACCGGCCTCGACCATGTCGTGGACGATGTGCAGCGCTTCGCGAATGCGTGGGCCACGGTCGATGATGTCGCCGACGAACACGGCCATGCGCGATGGATGCCGCCAGACCCCGCCCTGCTTGTGATAACCGAGACGGTCAAGCAAGTGTTCGAGGGTCAGAGCGCATCCGTGCACGTCACCAATCAGGTCATAACTGCGCGCGGGATCGAGCATCAGTCGCCTCCACCGCCCAGCTTGCTGCCCCAGCCGAGCTTGGTGCGGCAGACTTCGTAGTAGTTATGGTCGAGCGGGTGAATCAAGCGCAGCTTCTGCGCTTTCTTGCTGACGGTGATGGTGTCGCCCGGCGCGCAGGTGAAATGGTTCTGCCCGTCACAGGAGACTTGCGGGTAAATCTGCATGTTTTTCGACACGACGATTTTCAGCTCACTGTTGCCATCGACCACAATTGGCCGGCTCGACAACATATGGGGGTACATCGGCACGATCACAATGGCATCGAGCTTGGGATGCATGATCGGCCCACCGGCGGACAGCGCGTACGCGGTGGAACCGGTCGGCGTGGCGACGATCAGGCCGTCGGCCTTCTGGCTACAGACGAACTGGCCGTCGATGTATAACTCGAACTCGATCATCCGCGTCGATTTGCCGGGGTGCAGCACGACATCGTTGAGCGCGTCGCCCTGACCAATGGCCTCGGCATGCCGGCGCACTTCGGCTTGCAGCAGGAAGCGGTTTTCCACCAGATAGTGGCCGTCGAGCACCTTGGCGACTTCGACTTCCAGCTCATCCGGGCGAATATCGGTGAGGAAGCCGAGGCTGCCACGGTTGATCCCCAGCACCGGAATATTGTGTTTGGCCAGCGCACGCGCGGCGCCGAGCAGGCTGCCGTCACCGCCGACGACGATGACCATGTCGCAGACTTCGCCGAGCATCTTGCGCGACGAGGTTTGCAAACCGTGGCCCGGCAGGACTTCGGCGATGGTGTCTTCGAGGATCACATGCAGGTGACGATCGAGCAGAAACCGTTTCAGTCGGCGGACGGTATCCAGCACCTGGGAACTGCCCAGGCGACCGATGATGCCGATATTACGAAATTGCTCCATGGGACCTCTGCGGACAATCGAAAACGCGAAAAACACGATTATGGGCGAAAGCGCCGGTTAGACAAAATCCTTTCAGCCTCAAGGGTGTGCTCGTGTTTACGGCTATGCTCGCAAGATGATCCTATTTCCCGACTTGCTCCAGTTGCCCCACCAATTACGCCATCCGGAAGTGCGCGATCTGGCGTGGGTGATCCTCGCCCCGCCGATGCTTGCCACCACACCGTGGCCGCAGCGCCATCCGCTGGCGGGCAGCGATTGGGTGCACGATCCTGAACGCTTGGAACACTGGCTGCGTCAGTTGGATCGCGACAGCTATGGCTTGCTGCATTGGTTGTCACAGGCACGTACGCGGCGGCTGGGCTTGTATTACGAGCGTCTGTGGCAGTTTGCCGTGCAGCATGCGCCGGGCATTGAATTGATCGCCGCCAACCTGCCGATCCGCCGTGAGGGCCACACCCTCGGTGAGCTGGACATGCTGCTGCGTGATCGCGATGGCGTGCATCACCTGGAACTGGCGATCAAGCTTTACCTTGGGCCGCAAAATGGTGACGGTCGTGATCCGGCGCAATGGCTGGGGCCGGGTTGTCATGATCGGCTGGACCGCAAACTGGCGCATCTGGCGCAACATCAGTTGCCGATTTCGGCGCGCCCGGAAAGCCGTGCGGTATTGGCGAAGCTGGACATCGAGGTGTTCAGTGCGCAACTGTGGCTGGGCGGTTATCTGTTGTACCCGTGGCCCGGGCAGGCTGAATCACCGAACGGTGCGCATCCGCAGCATTTGCGCGGCAGTTGGTTGCATCAGAAGGACTGGCCGGCGTTTGTCGCGCAACGTCCAGCCGGACGCTGGCAACCCCTGCCCCGCCATGCCTGGCTGGCACCGGCGCATTATCCGGCGGATCAGACCTGGACTTTGGAGCATTTACGGATGTGGCTGGAGGATCTTGAGCCACTGGCCCCGGCGCAGTTGATGGTACGCCTGATCGAGAATGTGCGAGGGCAATGGGAAGAGGCTGAGCGGTTGTTTCTGGTGTCCGACCTTTGGCCGAATGTACCCGGCCAGGCCTGATTTTTTTGTGTCGCCTGTACCGGCCCCATCGCTGGCAAGCCAGCTCCCACAGGTTTTGTGGTGTGGCCCAGATAGTGAACACACCACAAAGCTAATGGGAGCTGGCTTTGTGGTGTGACTCAGGTAGTGAGCACACCACAAAGCTAATGGGAGCTGGCTTTGTGGTGTGGCTCAGGTAGTGAGCACACAGAAGATCCCTGTGGGAGCTGGCTTGCCAGCGATTGCGGCCGACTCGGTCTAAATGGACAGCCGCACAGCCAAAGCCGCCAACGTCACCAACAACACCGGCACCGTCAACACAATCCCGACCCGGAAGTAATACCCCCAGCCAATGTGAATCCCCTTGCGCTCCAGCACATGCAGCCACAACAACGTCGCCAGACTGCCGATCGGCGTGATCTTCGGCCCCAGATCGCTGCCAATCACGTTGGCATAGATCATCGCCTCCTTGACCACCCCGCTCGCCTGACTCGCATCGATCGATAACAAGCCAATCAACACCGTCGGCAGGTTATTCATGATCGACGACAGCAACGCCGTCAGCACCCCCGTGCCCATTGCCGCGCCCCAGACGCCGTGACCTGCGAAGACATCCAGCCAACCGGCCAGATACCCGGTCAGCCCGGCATTGCGCAGGCCATAGACCACCAGATACATGCCCAGCGAAAAAATCACGATCTGCCACGGCGCTTCCTTCATCACCTTGCGCGTGGAAATCTTGTGGCCACGGGCGGCGATGCCCAGCAACAGCGCGGCGCACACGGCGGAAATCGCACTGATCGGAATGCCCAGCGGCTCCAGCGCAAAGCAACCGATCAGCAGAATCACCAACACCGCCCAACCGGCATAGAACGTGGCTTTATCGTGGATCGCGGTTTCGGGATGTTCGAGTTGCTCAGGGTCGTACGCCGCTGGGATGTCGCGGCGGAAGAACCACAGCAACATACCCAGCGTTGCCGCGACGCTGACGAAGTTCACCGGCACCATCACCGCTGCGTAGCGGTTGAAGCGGATGTGAAAGAAGTCCGCCGAAACAATGTTGACCAGGTTCGACACCACCAGCGGCAGGCTCGCCGTGTCCGCAATAAAACCCGCGCCCATGACAAAGGCCAAGGTCGCGGCCGGAGAGAACCGTAGCGCCAGCAACATCGAAATCACGATCGGCGTGAGGATCAGCGCCGCGCCGTCATTGGCGAACAGCGCTGAAACCAGCGCGCCGAGCAGCACCATAAAGGCAAACAGCTTGCGCCCGCTGCCCCGCCCCCAACGCGCCACGTGCAACGCGGCCCAATTGAAAAAACCGGCTTCGTCGAGCAACAGGCTGATGATGATCAGCGCGACAAAAGTGCCAGTGGCGTTCCAGATGATCTGCCACACCAGCGGGATATCGCTCAGGTGCACAACGCCGAAGATCAGCGCCAGCACGGCGCCAAGCGTCGCACTCCAGCCGACGCCGAGGCCTTTGGGTTGCCAGATGACAAGGGTAATGGTCAGCAGGAAAATCAGTGACGCAGCGAGCATCCGCAACAGCCTTAAATTGAAATGGGGTTATGAAGCCAACACAAAACCTGTAGGCCTTCGCCTGCTTGCGATAGCGGACTGTCAGTTACCAATTGGTCGACTGACACACCGCTATCGCAAGCAGGCGAAGGCCTACTTTGTTCCGTGTACAGGTTACTTCTTGTGTTGCTCGACGAACTGTCCGTACGCATTGATAAAGCTTTGCAGAAAAGGTTTCACCGACTCACTCAACTTGCCCGCCTCATCAAATGCCGAGCCTGCACCGCCCAGATACGCTTCCGGCTGCTGCATGCACGGCACGTTGAGAAACACGAACGACTGGCGCAGGTGCTGATTCGCCCCGAAACCACCGATGGCACCTGGCGAAACACTGATCACCGCCCCCGGTTTGCCACTCCAGACAGCCTTGCCATAAGGTCGCGAGCCAACGTCGATCGCATTCTTCAACGGCGCCGGCACTGAACGGTTGTACTCGGGCGTGACAAACAGCACCGCGTCGGATGAACCCACTTTTTCCCTGAAAGTGCTGTAGGCTGCCGGCGGTGAATCACCGTCGATGTCTTCGTTATACAGTGGCAGATCGCCAATTTCGACAATCTCAAGCTTTAGGTTCGCCGGGGCCAGTTCTGCCAGTGCCAGGGCGACTTTGCGATTGATCGATGCTTTGCGCAGGCTACCGACCACTACGGCGACGTTGTAGACATTGCTCATGGAAGACTCTCGATGGTCCGTGGGAGGAGCGAGTAGTTATAGATGATCCGGTGACGATTCCACCAGCACACAAGGGCAAATTCCTGCGTGCTGATTATTTTTTTCCTGTAGGAAAACTTACAGGCCTTGATGGCGGTCTACCAAGCCGCAAATCAAGCGTTTTATCTCCAGAGGTTCTAAGCAGATGGCAGCAGTACTCGTCGGTCAGTTCCATGCAAGAGATGCGGAAGGCCGCGTTTATTCCGTGCATGAGTTCCAGGAATCCAATCCGTCGGCAGACGGTTCCACTGGCTCGGAGCCGATTTACAAACTGGCGATTGGCGATCGCGTCAACAAGGTCAGCGAGAACGAGTTTCTCCTGGTCCAGTCAGGTATCACCCTGACGCGTGAACCCGAGCCAACCGTCGCTTCATAACTGGCCGTTATGAGCAGAAGTCATATGCGCAGACTTGGGGTAGGATTCAGCCACTGACCCCACCTGCTGAACATGGACTTCACGCATGCGTTTACGTCATATCGAAGTGATTCAGGCGCTCTTGCAGACCGGTCACCTGGGCACCGCCGCCGAATGGTTGCAGTTGCCGGTGGCCGAGGTCGAAGAGCGTTTGCGCGAAGCCGAGAGTCAGTTGGGGTTCATGCTGTTCGCCAGCGTGCGCGGACGCCTGCAATCGACACCCGAAGCGCGGGCGTTGCAGGTCGAAATCGCCCACGTTTATGAAGCGTTGGAGCCGGTGCAACGGCTGGCCAGCAGCCTCAGGCAATACCTCGCCCCACCTTTGCGCATCATCGGCACTGCGCCGCTGGCGCAACAATTACTGCCACAAAGTCTCGCCGCCCTGCGTCGTCGTCTGCCCGACGCACCGTGCAGCCTGCTCAGCGCGCCGACTCGCGACATTGTCCGCAGCCTGTTGCTGCGCGAGAGCGATCTCGGTTTAAGCCTGCACGACCCCGAACACCCCGACATTGATTGCCGGCCATTGGCCCAGGGCAAGCTGCAATTGCTCGCGCCCCATGGCTGGTTGCAGCCGAAGCAGAAATACATTTCCCTGCAGGATCTGGCCGGTCAGGCCATGATCGGCCTCGAAGGTCAGGACCCGTTGAGCCCGGCACTGGAAAACAAACTCCAGGCGCTGCGCCCGGCGCCGAGCGTGCAGACGCGGGTGCAAACCCATCAGATGATGCGCAGCATGGTCGAGGCCGGTGAAGGCCTGGCCATCGTCGACCCGTTCACTGCACTGGGCGCGCGCCCGGCCGGGCTGGATGTCTGCCCGCTGTCGCCGGCCGTACCGATCAGCGTCTACGCGCTGACCTTCAAGCACGTCGCGCCGTCGGCAGCGATTCAGACGTTACTGGCGATCCTCACGGAACAAGCCGAGGCGATGCTGGCGAGCTGATCGGGTTCTCCAACGGGTTATCGAATAATCGATACCAGAACAGCGCCACTTCGGCGGTGTTCGGATCAATGCCGCGATAGCGCAACTGGTCGATACCACCGATCACATAGCCGCAACGCTCATACAGCCGACAGGCACCGAGGTTGTTGTTCTGGGTTTCCAGCATGATCCCCGGCAGCTTTTTCTTGCGGCTCCAGAACTGCGCGACATCCAGCAAGGCCTTGGCCACACCATGGCGGCGCGCCGGCGCATGCACCGCCAGTTCATCGATATGCGCGAAGCCGTTCCAGTTAGTACTGATCACCAGATGGCCGACCGGCTCATCGTCGAGATAGGCCATGAAAATCGCGCTGTCCGGCGCGTTGTGGAAAGCGCTGAACTCCTCCGGATCGATGCCGTAGCACTTGCGGTACGGCACGATCGGCGTCACCCGCCATTGTTCGACAGGCTGGCCGATCACGGCGGCACCATAGGCCGCGACTTCGAAGCTGAAGTCGCTGCCCCAGATATACGGCGCAAAGCCTTCATCGGCGACGCGCACCGACAGCCCTGGGTATTTTGGATTCATGACCGGTTGCATACTGGGAAAAGTCCTCATTCCTTGACGCAATCGACGGTGTATTGCCGCCCATTGCCTTCATCTTCGTGCTGCAATCCATGCACATCCGCGACAAAACCGGGGAAGCTGCTATCGAACGTGCGAGCAAATTTCAGGTAATCAATAATCGATCGGGTCGATTCGGTAAAGCGTTCGCCGGGCATGATCAGCGGAATGCCCGGCGGATACGGTACTAGCATGAC
Source organism: Pseudomonas sp. GM24 (assembly GCF_000282235.1). NCBI lineage: Bacteria > Pseudomonadati > Pseudomonadota > Gammaproteobacteria > Pseudomonadales > Pseudomonadaceae > Pseudomonas > Pseudomonas sp. GM24. The sequence continues at coordinate 12,139 of NZ_AKJR01000054.1, forward strand.
CGCCGCAACCCTGCCTTCCAGCTCATCGATCGGCACCGCTTCGACTTCGCCGCGCACCAGATGATCGTAGGCGTGGGCCGGTTTCATGGCAATTTCCGGCAGCACGGTATACATGCGTTTGAGGTGTTTGGCTGTGGCATTGCTGCGGTAGCAGGCGTGCAATTGATCGCACAAATCGCGCAGGCCCATGCCGCGATAACGCGCGGCGTCTTGCTGAGCCACACACGGCAGGCAGGTGTCGAGGCGCACATTCGCATCGTAGCTGCGCTTGAACTCCAGCAGTTCGGTGAGCAGCGTGCTCCATTTGCCTTTGGTAATGCCCATCGAGAACAGCACCAGGAACGAATACAGCCCGGTCTTCTCCACCACCAGGCCGCGCTCCCAAAGAAACTTGCTGACCACCGCCGCCGGTATGCCCTTCTCGCTCAGCGCGCCACCGGCATTGAGCCCCGGCATGACGAGGGTGACCTTGATCGGATCGAGCAACACGTAATCGTCACTGACTTCGCCGAAACCATGCCAATCGGCATCCGGTTGCAGCAGCCAGTCCTCGGTCTGCACGCGATCAATGCCTTCGACACCCGGCGGCTGCCAGATCGAAAACCACCAGTCATCGGCGGCAATGTGCTGACGCAGATTGGCCAGCGCGCGACGAAAGCTCAGGGCTTCGTCGAAGGTTTCCTGCAACAGCGAACGCCCGGCCGGGCCTTCCATCATCGCCGACGCCACGTCCAGCGAAGCGATGATGCTGTACTGCGGCGAGGTCGAAATGTGCATCATGAACGCTTCATTGAAACGGTCGCGGTCGAGTTGCCGCGCGCCGCCGTCCTGCACATGAATCATCGACGCCTGACTGAACGCCGCCAGCAGTTTGTGCGTGGAATGCGTGGTGAATACCAGCGGGCTGTCTTCGCTGCGCGAGGTGGCCATGCCGTAGCGCCCGGTGAAGAATTCATGAAACGCCGCGTAGGCATACCAGGCTTCATCGAAATGCAGCACTTCGACGCTGTTGCCGAGGCTTTGCTTGATCAACTCGGCGTTGTAACAGAGGCCATCGTAGGTCGAGTTGGTGACCACGGCGAGTTTGACTTTCGCTGTGCGGCCCTTGGTCAGCGGGCTGGCATCGATCTTCGCTTGAATCGATTCGCGGCTGAATTCGCTCAGAGGAATGGGGCCGATAATCCCCAGTTCATTGCGCTCCGGGCACAGGTACAACGGAATGGCGCCGGTCATGATGATGGCGTGCAACACCGACTTGTGGCAGTTGCGATCGACCAGCACCAGATCATCGCGCCCGACCATCGAGTGCCAGACAATCTTGTTGGCGGTCGAGGTGCCATTGATCACGAAAAAGGTGTGATCGGCGCCGAAATTGCGCGCCGCCCGCGCTTCCGCTTCGGCGAGCGGCCCGGTGTGATCGAGCAGCGAACCGAGTTCCGGCACCGACACCGACAAATCCGAACGCAGGGTGTTTTCACCGAAGAACTGATGGAACGCCTGCCCCACCGGGCTCTTGTGATACGCCACGCCGCCGCCATGGCCGGGGGTGTGCCAGGAATAATTGGAGTCCGCCGTATGCTGCACCAGCGCCTTGAAAAACGGCGGCAGCAAGCCATCCAGATACTTGCGCGCCGCCCGCGCCACTTGCCGCGCCAGAAACGGCACGGTGTCCTCGAACAGATAGAGAATGCCGCGCAATTGATTGAGCTCGGCCATGGCATCGGCCGGGGCATTTTCCAGGGTGACCTGCTCACCGAGGGCGAAGATCGGCAGATCCGGCGCACGCACCCGCGCCAGACCGATCAGTTCGGCCATGTTCTGCAACAGATGTGAGTTAGTGCTGGCGTCCTCGGCGGCAATCAGCATGCACGCGAGGCCATGGTGAGTCGATGCCACCAACCGCCCTTCGGTGTAGTCGATGGCCGAAACGATATTGAAACCTTCCTGCTCCAACTCCCGGGCGATGCCACGGATACGGTCACCCGCGACCGTGTCGGCCTTGATGTCGCGATGGACGATCAACACCGGAAACTTCAAATCTTTGTACATGAGGCTCAGTGTCCCGAGGCGGCAGAATTGAATCGGCCAATGCACTCAGGGTAGAGGGTTGCAGCGAAAGTGGCGAGGGTGGCCACTTGGCTTCATACCGCTAAAAACAAAAGATCGCAGCCTTCGGCAGCTCCTACAGGGGATCACATTTCAATGTAGGAGCTGCCGCAGGCTGCGATCTCTTGATCTTCAGGCCTGGGCGTCGGCTTCGGCGATCTGCGTCCATAACGCCGGGCCACCGGCAGACTTGGCAATAATTTCCAGCCGCACCAGATGCGCCGCCAGCTCCTCTTCCGTCGCACGAATGATTCGCGCTGGTTGGCGATCCGCCGGCAAACGACGAATCTCGGTCGCCGAGTTGTCCGCACCATCGCCGGTGCCATTGCCGTCAGACGCATTACCCGCCAGCGACAGACTGGTCTGGCCACCGGTCATGGTCAGGTAGACGTCGGCGAGAATCTCCGAGTCGAGCAAAGCGCCGTGCAATTCACGGCCGGAGTTGTCGACGCCATAACGTTTGCACAACGCATCGAGGCTGTTGCGCTGCCCCGGGTGACGTTCCCGGGCCATCATCAGGGTGTCGAGGATCGAGCAGTGCTGGGTGATATCAGCGCGATCCTGCTGGCCCATCAAGGCGAATTCGTTGTTGATGAAGCCAACGTCGAACGCCGCGTTGTGGATGATCAGCTGCGCGCCTTTGATGAACTCGAAAAACTCATCGGCGACTTCGGCAAAGCGTGGCTTGCCGACCAGGAACTCGTTGGTGATGCCGTGAACGCCGATGGCGCCTTCATCACTCTCGCGATCCGGCTGCAGATAAACGTGAAAATGCCGGCCCGTCAGGCGTCGGCCGATCAGTTCGACACAGCCGATTTCAATGATCCGGTGACCATCGGTCACCGGCATGCCGGTGGTTTCGGTATCGAGTACAACGGATCTGGTGGCCATCAGTGTTCAGCTCTCAACGGGTCGATCTTGCAAAAAACGCGGATGTTAACACGCTCGGTGGGGTGTTTCAGTCAGACCGTGGCGTCCCATTCGCGAGCAGGCTCGCTCCCACATTGGAATGCATTCCAACTTAGGGCATCAGATCTGGAATGCATTTCCCTGTGGGAGCGAGCCTGCTCGCGAAGGCCGCGCCACGGTGTAAGGGCAAAATCAGCTCTGCTTGTAACCGCGCACTTCGTCGACACCACGGTTAGCCAACTGGTCCGCCCGCTCGTTACCGTGATGACCAATGTGCCCACGCACCCATTTCCAGGTGACTTTGTGGCGGTTGACCTGCTCGTCCAGCTCTTTCCACAGATCAGCGTTCTTCACCGGCTCTTTCGCGGCGGTTTTCCAGCCACGTTTTTTCCAGTTGGCCATCCACTCGTTGATGCCCTTCATCACATACTGCGAGTCAGTCACCAGCAGCACTTCGCACGGACGCTTCAAGGCTTCGAGGCCACGGATCGCGCCGAGCAGTTCCATGCGGTTGTTGGTGGTGTTGGCTTCGCCGCCCCACAGCTCCTTTTCGACGCCCTTGCACACCAGCAAGGCGCCCCAGCCGCCCGGGCCGGGGTTGCCTTTGCAGGCGCCGTCAGTGAACAGTTCTACGGTGTCGACGCTTTCAACGCTTTCGCTCATGCCACTCTATCCAGAAAAATGCCTGTCTTGCCGATCACGGATCGACAATGACCGAGGCCGGGACAAGCCCGGCCACAAATAAAAGAAGGTTTACGGTTCGATGCGGCGGCGGTTGACCTTGGCCATCGGCAGCGGAATCAGCTTGCCCATCGGCTCGCGACGTTCCTGCCGCAACGGCCTGAGCCCCACGACGATCTTGCGCGCGACCAATAAATAGAAGCCACCGCCCGACAGCTGCCAGTCACCGGCCTTGCGTTCCCAGCCGGCCAGACGGGCCTGCCACTTGGGTGACGCGAGCGGCGGACGATAGCACCCGAAGCGGCGTTTCTCCAGCGCAAAGCCCAGCAGATTGAGCCAGTCGGCCACCCGCGACGGCGAGATGCAGCGCGCCTGACGCAAGGCGTCGTGGGCGAAAACATGGCGCAGACCCCAGGTGCTCCACGGGTTGATGCCGATGATCAGCAAATGCCCGCCGGGGCGCACGCTGCTCGCTGCTTCACGCAGCAAACCGTGGGGCGACAGGCAGAAATCCAGGCCGTGCTGCATCACCACCACATCGGCGGCATGCTCGCTCAGCGGCCAGGCTTGCTCTTCGCAGACAATCTCGACCCCCGGCAACGGCGCACCGAGGCGCACATTGCGCTGCACTTGCGGCGCCGCCGGCGGGGTTTCGGCCGAGGGGCCGTAATGCACCAGATAACCGCCAAAGAACCGGCCCAACTCGTCTTCGAGCATGCGCCGCTCTTCATCGAGCAGAAATTGCCCGAGCGGGCCGGACAGCCATTCACGGGCTGCACCGATCAGGGCCAGCCAGTCAGGATCAGCCTGTGCGAACGCTTTATCACTCATCGCATTCTCCAAAGCGCCAGGAACTACTAAGATGCGCCAATGTTTTCCGCTTGGCGAATTCCGACGATGATACAGATCAGTGCCCTGCCCGCGTTCACCGACAACTACATCTGGTTGTTACAGGATCACCGCACCCAGCGCTGCGCGGTGGTCGATCCGGGCGATGCCGCGCCGGTACAGGCATGGCTTGCAGCGCACCCGGGCTGGGTGTTGAGCGACATTCTGATCACCCACCACCATCATGATCACGTCGGCGGCGTCGAACGCCTGAAAGCGGCGACCGGCGCCAAGGTCTACGGCCCGGCCAGCGAAAACATTCCGGGGCGCGATGTGGCGCTCAAGGACAACGACACGGTCAGCGTGCTCGGCTGGGACTTCGACGTCTATGCGGTGCCCGGTCACACCCTGGGACACATTGCCTATTACCACCACGGCCTGCTGTTCTGCGGCGACACCCTGTTCGCCGCCGGTTGCGGTCGCCTGTTCGAGGGCACGCCGGAGCAAATGCACCATTCTCTCAGCCGCCTTGCAGCGTTACCGGAAGATACGCTGGTCTACTGCACGCATGAATACACTCTGAGCAATCTCAAGTTTGCCGCCGCCGTCGAACCGACGAACCCGGACATTACCGCCCGTCTGGAAAAAGTCACCCAGCAGCGGCAAAACGGTGTGATGACCCTGCCCTCGACGCTCGCCCTGGAAAAGCTCACAAACCCGTTTTTGCGCACCACTGAAACATTAGTTACACAAAAAGTGGACGAACGGGCAGGCGCTCAAAACCGGGCGCCGAGTGAGGTATTTGCGGCTCTGCGGGCCTGGAAAGATAAGTTCTAAGTACCCCGCCGCTTGGTACAAAAATTCTGAATGGTTGACCTAGGGGGGTGCGCTTTCTAGAATCCCCCGACATTTTTGCCCGGAACTTACTTCCAGCCAATGTCGTCATCCATACGTAAGTCCGTCAATTCAGACGCATTGACCCGCCTGGCGCAAGCTATCGCGGTGGCTGTGTCCGCCACGCTGGCGGGCTGTTCCAGCCATGCTCCGCAGACTGAAGCGACCCATACGCCGAACATTGCTGCGCGAGCCAAGCAGAAGCCGATCTGGCTGACCGAAAAGCCCAGCCCACAGGTTCCCCAGGACATCTGGGAACGCATGCGCCAGGGCTTTCAGCTGCAGGAAGGCCTCGGCGTCAACCCGCGCATCGAGCAACAGCGCCTGTGGTTCGCCAGCAATCCCTCTTTCCTCGAGAACGCCGGCGAACGCGGCAGTCTCTATATTCACTACATCGTCGAACGCCTCGAAGAACGCAACATGCCGCTGGAACTGGCCCTGCTGCCAGTGATTGAAAGCGCCTATAACCCGATGGCCTATTCGCGGGCCGATGCGGTGGGTCTGTGGCAATTCATTCCGTCCACCGGGCGTTACTTCAACCTGCGTCAGACCCGCTTCTATGATGGCCGTCGCGATATCACCGCTTCGACCACGGCAGCGATGGATTACCTGACCCGTCTGCACGACATGTTTAACGGTGACTGGTTGCTGGCCCTGGCGGCATATAACGCCGGCGAAGGCACGGTCAGCCGCGCGATCGAACGCAACGAAAAGCTTGGCCTGCCCACCGATTACTGGAACCTGCCGCTGCCGGCGGAAACCCAGGCGTACGTGCCGAAGTTGCTGGCACTGTCGCAAGTGGTGCTGGCGCCGGAAGCTTACGGCGTGAACCTCAACCCGATTGCCAACGAACCGTACTTCCAGGTCGTCGAAATCAACCAGCGCATGGATTTGTCCAAAGTCGCCGCGGTTGCCAACATCGACGAAGACGAACTGTTCCAGCTCAACCCGGCTTTCAAGCAACGCACCACCATCGATGGCCCTCAGCATTTGCTGGTGCCAACGTCGAAGGCGCAATTGCTGACCGCCAGTTTGCAGACCATGCGGCCTGACGAACTGATCAGCCCGCGTTCGCTGAAGCCGGTGTTCGAGGGTGCTGACCCATCGGAAGTGGCCAAGCTCAAGCGGGCTTATCGCGTGAAGCGTGGTGACAACCTCGGTTCCATTGCCAAGGCCAACAAGGTCGAAGTCAAGGATCTGCAACGCTGGAACAAGCTGACCGGCAAGAACCTCAAAGTTGGCCAGACTCTGGTCATGCAGGACACCACCAAGCGTGCTCCGGCTCGCAAGTCCGGCCGTGTGAACACGGTGATTGCGGCCAACAGCAAGAGCAAAGGCAAGGACGACAGCGCGCAGCAGACTCAGTACAAGGTCAAACGCGGCGATACGCTGTACGTGGTAGCCAAGCGCTTCAACGTTGAGATGCAGCATCTCAAGCGCTGGAATCCGGGTGCGGGCAAGGCGTTGAAGCCGGGGCAGATGCTCACGGTTTATCAGCCGCACTGACAGACGAGCCCCTGAATTTTCAGGGGCTTTTTTTTGGTTCGGATTTTGTGGCGTGCTTTAGATCGATCCCCCTCACCCCAGCCCTCTCCCCCAAGGGGTAGAGGGGGAAAGGGAGCCGATCGGGGGCTTTTCAAAATCTGAGTTCAGCTCGATATCGCACGTCGGTGCAATTCGCCTAGACACCACAGTCAGTCCCCTCTCCCTCCGGGAGAGGGTTAGGGTGAGGGGCTTTTCAAACGTGAGTTCGGCTCGGTATTTCAGGTCGGCGTAGCTCGAACAAACAACTCGGTCAGTCCCCTCTCCCTCCGGGAGAGGGTTAGGGTGAGGGGCTCTTCGCGCAAACGATTAACTCCGCATTAACCCGCATCTTTTTCCTGTCCAGACAAGCTGTTACTGTACGGCCCACTAAGCCCAAGCCGCCTGGATCGGATCTGACTTGAAGCGTGCCCTCCTCCTGCTCCTGATCAGCCTGGCCTTGAGCTCAACCGCAAGCGCGACGATTACCGAAAGTCACGGTTATGCGCAGTTCGGCACGCTCAAGTACCCGGCCAGATTTACCCACTTCGACTGGGTCAACCCGCAAGCGCCCAAGGGCGGTACGTTGCGGGTGATGGCGTTCGGCACCTTCGATACGGTCAATCCGTACACCTTCAAGGGCACCAGCCCGGTCACCACAGCGAATTTCCTCCAGTACGGCATCAATGAGCTGAACGAGCCGTTGATGGTCGGCACCGGCCAGTATTCGCCGTCCGGCGACGAACCCGCATCGAGTTACGGCTTGATCGCGCAATCGGTGGAGTACAGCGAAGATCGCAGCTGGGTCGTCTTCAATCTGCGTCCCGAGGCGCGTTTTCACGATGGCACGCCGATCACCGCCTACGACGTAGCGTTCTCCTATCGAACGCTGCTCAAGGACGGCCATCCGCTGTACCGCACCGCGTTGCAGGAAGTGCTGCGGGTCGACATTCTCAACAAACAGCGCATTCGCTTCGTGCTCAAGCGCTCCGGCAATCCGCTGTTGATCCTGCGCCTCGGCGAATTGCCGGTGCTGCCGCAGCATTACTGGAAAGACCGCGACTTCAAGGCCACCACCTTCGAACCGCCACTGGGCAGCGGCCCCTATCGCATCACTTCGGTGACGCCGGGCCGGCAGTTGATCTTCGAGCGGGTCAAGGATTACTGGGGCAAGGACCTGGCGGTCAATCGCGGTAAGTACAACTTCGATCGCATGGAAGTCGAGTTTTACCGCGACAGCGACGTGGCCTTCGAAGCGTTCAAGGCTGGCGAGTTCGACATCTACATCGAGCATCAGGCGAAGAATTGGGCCAACGGCTACAACTTCCCTGCCATGCGCCGTGGCGATGTGATCAAGGCGCAGATCCCGCATCAGATCCCGACCCAGAGTCAGGGCCTGTTCATGAACACCCGCCGCGCGACGTTCGCCGACGTAAAGACCCGCGAAGCGCTGGGCCTGATGTTCGACTTCGAGTGGACCAATCGCGCGCTGTTCAGCGATGCCTACAAACGCACCACCAGCTACTACCCCAACAGTGAATTCACAACCTCCGGCCTGCCGGTCGGGCATGAATGGCTGATGCTCAAACCGTACAAGGAACAACTGCCGGCCAAGCTGTTCACCGAGCCGTTCACTTTGCCAAAAACCGACGGTCGCGGCATCCCGCGGAAAACCATGCGCAAAGCCTTGGCATTGCTCGCCGAAGCCGGCTGGAAGCTCAACGGTCAGCGTCTGCAAAACGCTAGCGGCCAACCGCTGCGGTTCGAACTGCTGCTGGTCAATCCGAACCTCGAGCGCCTGTACCAGCCCTACATCGAGAATCTCAACAGCATCGGCATCGACGCGCGCCTGCGCACCGTGGATCGGGCGCAGTACAAGCAGCGCCTCGATCAATTTGATTTCGACATGATCTCGATGACGCTCAACCAGACTCTAAGCCCGGGCCTTGAGCAGTGGCAGTACTTCCACTCCAGCCAGGTGAGCGTCAAGGGCAGCAAGAATTACGCAGGCATCGCCAACCCGGTGGTCGATCACCTGCTCGAACAATTGCTCGCCGCGCGCACCCGCGACGAACAGGTCGCCGCCGGCAAGGCGCTCGACCGCGTGCTGCTCTGGCAGCACTACAGCATTCCCAACTGGTATCTGAATTATCACCGTCTGGCCTACCGCAACCGGTTGGCCTTTGTTACCACGCCGCCCTACACCCTGGGCCTGAGCGCGTGGTGGCTGAAGTCTTCGGAGAAAGATCAATGAAACCGATCCGCGCCCTGCTCGTCCAGGCCAGCGGCATGCTGTTCGCCGGGCTGGCCTTGGCCGCCCCGCAACACGCCGTGACCCTGTACAACGAGCCGCCGAAATACCCGGCCGATTTCAAACAGTTTGATTACGTAAACCCGGACGCGCCGAAGGGCGGCATCTTTCGTCAGGCCGGTTTTGGTGGCTTCGACAGCCTCAACCCGTTTATCAGCAAAGGCGTGCCCGCCGATGATATCGGGCAGATCTACGACACCCTGACCAAGCACAGCCTCGATGAGCCCTTTACCGAATACGGCCTGATCGCCGGCAAAATCGAAAAGGCCCCGGACAACAGCTGGGTACGTTTCTACCTGCGCCCCGAAGCCCGTTTCCATGACGGTCACCCGGTGCGCGCCGATGACGTAGTGTTCAGCTTCAACACGCTGACCAAGGAAGGCTCGCCGATGTTTCGCGGCTACTACAGCGACGTCTCCGAAGTGATCGCCGAAGACCCGCTGAAAGTGCTGTTCAAGTTCAAACACAGCAACAACCGCGAGTTGCCACTGATCCTCGGCCAATTACCGGTGCTGCCAAAACACTGGTGGGCCGATCGCGATTTCAACAAAGGCAACCTGGAAATCCCGCTGGGCAGCGGCCCGTACAAGGTTGCTGAAGTGAAGGCCGGCCGTTCGGTGCGTTACGAGCGGGTCAAGGATTACTGGGGCAAGGACCTGCCGGTCAACCGTGGTTTCTACAATTTCGACACGATGACCACCGATTACTACCGCGACAACACCGTCGCCCTCGAAGCGTTGAAGGCCGGGCAGTTCGATTACTGGCTGGAAATGACCGCGAAAAACTGGGCCAACGCTTACAACATTCCGGCGGTCACCGAGGGCCGCTTGATCAAGGAACAGATCGCCAACAGCAACCCGACCGGCATGCAGGGCTTCGTTTACAACTTGCGCCGTCCAGTGTTTCAGGACGTGCGCGTGCGCCAGGCGCTCGGCCTGTTGTTCGACTTCGAATGGACCAACAAGCAACTGTTCAACGGCGCCTACTTCCGCACCCGCAGCTATTTCGAGAACTCGGAAATGGCCGCCACCGGCCTGCCCGACGCCGATCAGCGGGCAATCCTCGAGCCGTTCCGCAGCAAGCTGCCGGCACAGGTGTTCAGTGAGGCGTTCGAAAACCCGAAGACCGACGCCAGCGGCATGATCCGCACCCAACAGCGCGAGGCCTATCAACTGCTGCAAGAGGCTGGCTGGAAGATCGTTGACGACAAAATGGTCGACGCCACCGGCAAACCGGTGGTCATCGAATTCCTCCTTGCGCAGACCGAATTCGAGCGCGTATTGCTGCCATTCAAGCGCAACCTCAGCGACCTCGGCATCGATCTGGTGATCCGCCGCGTCGACGTTTCGCAGTACATCAACCGCGTGCGTTCGCGGGATTTCGACATGATGGTCGGCAGCTTCCCGCAGTCCAACTCACCGGGTAACGAGCAGCGCGAATACTGGATGAGCGCCGCCGCCGACAAACCGAGCAGCCGCAATTCCTTGGGTTTGAAAGACCCGATCGTCGATCAACTGGTCGAGAACCTGATCAACGCCGACTCGCGCAAAAGCCTGGTGGCCCATGCCCGTGCGCTGGATCGTGTGCTGCAATGGGGTTATTACGTGATCCCCAACTGGCACATCAAGACCTGGCGCGTGGCTTACTGGAATCACATCGGTCACCCGAAAGTCTCGCCCAAGTACGACATCGGGATTAACACCTGGTGGGTCAAGCCTGACGCGAAACCGGCGATAGAAGTCGAAACCAAACTGCAAGCCGACCCTGCGGGCACGGAGTAATCAGATGCTGGCGTATATTTTTCGGCGACTGCTGCTGATCATCCCGACCTTGTTCGGCATCCTGCTGATCAACTTCGTGATCATCCAGGCCGCGCCCGGCGGCCCGGTGGAACAGATGATCGCCAAGCTCGAAGGCTTCGAAGGCGCCACCAGCCGCATTGCCGGCGGCGGTGCCGAGGTGTCCGTGGCTGGTTCGTCCTATCGCGGCGCGCAGGGCCTGGACCCGGCGCTGATCAAGGAAATCGAGCACATGTACGGGTTCGACAAATCGGCCCCGGAACGCCTGTGGATCATGGTCAAGAACTACGCGCAGCTGGATTTCGGCGACAGTTTTTTCCGCGACGCCAAGGTCATCGACCTGATCAAGGAAAAGATGCCGGTGTCGATCTCGCTGGGGCTGTGGAGCACGCTGATCATGTACCTGGTGTCGATCCCGCTGGGGATCGCCAAGGCCACGCGGCACGGCAGCCACTTCGATGTGTGGACCAGTTCGGCGATCATCGTCGGTTACGCGATCCCGGCGTTCCTCTTTGCGATCCTGCTGATCGTGGTGTTTGCCGGCGGCAGTTATCTCGACTGGTTCCCGCTAAGGGGCCTGACCTCGAACAACTTCGATGAACTGAGTTTCGGCGGCAAGATCCTCGATTACTTCTGGCACTTGGCGTTGCCGGTGACTGCGCTGGTGATCGGCAACTTCGCGACCATGACCCTGCTGACCAAAAACAGCTTCCTCGACGAGATCAACAAGCAGTACGTGGTCACCGCCAAGGCCAAAGGCCTGACCCGCCACCGTGTGCTCTACGGCCACGTGTTCCGCAACGCCATGCTGTTGGTGATTGCCGGATTCCCGTCGGCGTTCATCGGCATCTTCTTCACGGGTTCCCTGTTGGTCGAGGTGATCTTCTCCCTCGACGGTCTGGGCCTGATGAGCTTTGAAGCGGCGATCAACCGCGATTACCCGGTGGTGTTCGGCACCCTGTTCATCTTCACCCTGCTGGGGCTGGTGGTGAAACTGATCGGCGACCTCACCTACACCTTGGTCGATCCGCGCATCGACTTCGAAAGCCGGGAGCATTGAGATGAACCTGTCCCCTCTCAACCGCCGCCGCTTCGAACTGTTCAAAGCCAACAAGCGCGGCTGGTGGTCGCTGTGGCTGTTTCTGATCCTGTTCGGCCTGAGCCTCGGTGCCGAGCTGATCGCCAACGACAAGCCGCTGGTGGTGCATTACGACAACAACTGGTACTTCCCGGCGATCAAGCGCTACCCGGAAACCGCCTTCGGCGGCGAATTCCCGCTGGAAGCCAACTACAAGAGCCCGTACATCCGCGAACTGCTCAAGGCCAAGGATGCGTGGGTGTTGTGGGCGCCGATTCCCTACAGCTATCAGAGCATCAACTACGACTTGAAAGTCCCGGCGCCCGCGCCACCGTCGGCGGACAATCTGCTGGGTACTGACGATCAGGGTCGCGATGTGTTGGCGCGGGTGATTTATGGCTTCCGCATTTCGGTGCTTTTTGCGCTGACGTTGACCGTGTTGAGTTCGATCATCGGCGTGATTGCCGGGGCCTTGCAGGGTTTCTATGGCGGCTGGGTCGATCTGGCCGGCCAACGTTTTCTGGAAATCTGGTCGGGTTTGCCGGTGCTGTATCTGCTGATCATCCTCGCCAGTTTCGTCCAGCCGAATTTCTGGTGGCTGCTGGGGATCATGCTGCTGTTCTCGTGGATGAGCCTGGTCGACGTGGTGCGCGCCGAGTTCCTCCGTGGCCGCAACCTCGAATACGTGCGCGCCGCGCGCGCGCTGGGCATGCAGAACGGCGCGATCATGTTCCGCCACATCCTGCCCAATGCGATGGTCTCGACCATGACGTTTATGCCGTTCATCCTCACCGGCGCCATCGGCACCCTCACCGCTTTGGACTTCCTCGGTTTCGGCTTGCCGGCCGGCAGTCCGTCGCTGGGTGAACTGGTCGCCCAGGGCAAATCCAACCTGCAAGCGCCGTGGCTGGGCATGAGTGCCTTCGCCGTACTCGCATTGATGTTGAGTTTGCTGGTGTTTATCGGCGAGTCCGCTCGCGATGCCTTCGACCCGAGGAAGTGAAATGAATCAGGACAATCTGATTGAAGTGCGTGACCTCGCCGTCGAGTTCGGTTTCGGCGAGCGCGTGCACCGGGTCGTCGAAGGCGTGAGTTTCGACATCAAGCGCGGCGAAACCCTCGCGCTGGTCGGCGAATCCGGCTCGGGCAAATCGGTGACCGCGCACTCAATCCTGCGCCTGCTGCCCTACCCGATGGCCCGCCATCCGGCCGGCAGCATCAACTACGCCGGGCAAAACCTGCTGGGCCTCAGTGAAAAAACCATCCGGCACATTCGCGGTAATCGTATCGCGATGATCTTTCAGGAGCCGATGACCTCGCTGAATCCGCTGCACTCGATCGAGAAGCAGATCAACGAAGTGCTCGGCATCCACAAGGGCCTGACCGGCAAAGTGGCGACCAAACGCACGCTGGAGCTGCTGGAGATGGTCGGCATCCCCGAGCCGCACAAGCGTCTCAAGGCCCTGCCCCACGAATTGTCCGGTGGCCAGCGTCAGCGGGTGATGATCGCCATGGCCCTGGCCAACGAGCCGGAATTGCTGATTGCCGACGAGCCGACTACGGCGCTGGACGTGACCGTTCAGCTGAAAATCCTCGATTTGCTCAAGGAATTGCAGGCCAGGTTGGGCATGTCGCTGTTACTGATCAGTCACGATTTGAACCTGGTGCGAAGAATTGCGCATCGCGTATGTGTCATGCAGCGCGGTTGCATCGTCGAACAGGCATCGTGCGCAGAGCTGTTCCGTTCGCCGCAGCATCCGTACACTCGGGAATTGCTCGGCGCGGAGCCCAGCGGAGGCCCGGCGAGCAATAAAATCGGCGCGCCGCTGCTTGAGGTCGAGGACCTGAAAGTCTGGTTCCCGATCAAGAAAGGCCTGCTCAAGCGCACGGTGGATCACGTCAAAGCAGTGGACGGCATCAATTTCAGCCTGCCTCAGGGTCAGACCTTGGGGATTGTCGGCGAAAGCGGTTCCGGCAAATCCACCCTGGGTCTGGCGATTTTGCGGTTGATCGGCAGCAAAGGCGCGATCCGCTTTGAAGGCAAGCAGCTAGACTGCCTGACGCAGAACGAGGTTCGCCCGTTGCGTCGGGAGATGCAGGTGGTGTTTCAGGACCCGTTTGGCAGCCTGAGCCCACGCATGTGTGTCAGTGACATCGTTGGCGAAGGCCTGCGGATTCACAAGATGGGCAGCGCCGAGGAGCAAGAAGCGGCGATTATTGCGGCATTGAAGGAGGTAGGTCTGGATCCGGAAACCCGGCACCGCTACCCCCACGAATTTTCCGGTGGGCAACGGCAACGAATCGCCATTGCCCGGGCTTTGGTGCTGAAACCGGCGCTGATCCTGCTGGACGAGCCGACCTCCGCGCTCGACCGGACGGTGCAGCGGCAAGTGGTGGAGCTGTTGCGTTCACTGCAAGCCAAGTACAACCTGACGTATTTGTTTATCAGCCATGACCTGGCTGTGGTGAAAGCGCTGAGCCACCAGCTGATGGTGGTCAAGCATGGCCAAGTGGTCGAACAGGGAGACGCGCAAAGTATTTTTGCCGCCCCCCAACATCCGTATACACAGCAGTTGCTGGAAGCCGCTTTTTTGGCACCAGCCACTGCGCAATAACCTGAAAGAGGAGCAACACATGGGTTTTCTCGCCGGTAAGCGCGTACTGATCGTCGGTGTCGCCAGCAAGCTGTCCATCGCATCCGGCATCGCTGCCGCCATGCATCGCGAGGGCGCTGAGCTTGCCTTCACTTATCAGAACGACAAACTGAAAGGTCGTGTTGAAGAATTCGCCCAAGGCTGGGGTTCGAGCCCTGAGCTGTGCTTCCCGTGCGACGTGGCCAGCGATGAAGAAATCGCCAAGGTCTTCGAAGCACTGAGCAAGAAGTGGGACGGCCTGGACTGCATCGTCCACTCCGTTGGTTTCGCCCCGGGCGACCAACTGGACGGCGACTTCACCGAAGCCACCACCCGTGACGGTTTCCGCATCGCTCACGACATCAGCGCCTACAGCTTCGTGGCCCTGGCCAAGGCCGGCCGCGAAATGATGAAAGGCCGCAACGGCAGCCTGCTGACCCTGTCGTACCTGGGCGCCGAGCGCACCATGCCGAACTACAACGTGATGGGCATGGCCAAGGCTTCGCTGGAAGCTGGCGTACGTTACCTGGCCGGCTCCCTGGGCCCGGACGGCACCCGCGTCAACTGCGTATCGGCTGGCCCGATCCGTACTCTGGCAGCCTCGGGCATCAAGAACTTCCGCAAGATGCTGGCCGCCAACGAAGCGCAAACCCCGCTGCGTCGCAACGTCACCATCGACGAAGTCGGCAACGCCGGCGCCTTCCTGTGCTCCGACCTGGCGTCGGGCATCAGCGGCGAAATCATGTACGTAGACGGCGGCTTCAACACCACCGCCATGGGCAACATCGAAGAGTGATCTTCGCTTAGCCAATAAAAAACCCGCCAATCTGGCGGGTTTTTTTATGCCTGCTATTTCTTGAACAACCCAAATCCCTTGTAGGAGTGAGCCTGCTCGCGATGGCGTCGGGTCAGCAACATTCATGTCTCTGGACCACTGCGATCGCGAGCAGGCTCACTCCTACAAGGGGATTGGGGTTATTCCAGACACTGTGCGAACAGCTTTTGAATCGGCTGATTGCGCTGACTGTAACGCTGCAGCAAAACCATCTCGCGATAGAACGTCAGTTCGCCCAACTCGATCACTCTGACCTTGAGCGGATGCTCCAGCCACAGCCCTGCTTTTGGCAGCAGTGAAACACCCAGCCCCGACTCGACCATTTTCACGATCGCTTCCAGTTCATCCAACTCCAGCGCTACGTTGACCTCTATGCGCTGCTCGCGCAGAAACCGCGTGACCAATCGCCCACCAAACGAATTGCGGTCGTAGCGCACATGCGGCAGTTCGGCGAGCAAACGCAGCGCATCGTCGCCATCGACCTGCGGCGGCACGATCAACACAAACGGCTCACGCCGGATCACCTGCGTCGACAGCTCTTTGGGCAGTTCGAACGGCGGCTTGATCATGATTGCCAGATCAACCTCGCCGGCATCTACCTGACTGAGCAGATTCAACGACACGCCCGGCACCAGTTTCGGCTCCAGCCCCGGTGCCTGTTGACGCAAGCGCAATAACGCCTGAGGCAACAACCCGGTTTGCGCAGTGGCCACGGCACCGATTTTCAGCTCGCCACGAAACTCACTGACGTCCTCGCTGATCGCCATCCGGCTGAAGATCGCCAGCATCTCCTGCGCCATCGGCACCGCCCGCTGCCCCGCCGGATTGAGCATTGCCTGGCGGCCAGTGCGGTCGAACAGGCGAATCCCCAACGCCTGTTCAAGATTGCGGATTTGCGCGCTGACTGCCGATTGCGTCAGGCCAATGTGCAACCCCGCCGCAGCAAAGGTGCCATGCCGCGCCACGGCGAGAAAGGTCTTCAGTTCACGCAGCATGCGCACCTCGACTGATCGAAATAATTTGAGCTCGACGCAAAAACTATCGTCTTTCAATCACATTTCACAGCACTAAACTCAGTCAACCGAACCTGATCGAGAATTCACTATGCAGCTCAGCCCTTTTCATCTGGCCATTCCGGTGTATGACCTCGCAGCCGCACGGCACTTTTATCGCGAGGTGTTTGGTCTGGAGGAAGGTCGCTCCAGTGATCACTGGGTCGATTTCAATTTCTTTGGTCATCAACTGGTGATTCACCTGGCACCGAAAAACGCCTCGCAGGAAGCCGCGCACACCAACGCCGTCGATGGGCATGACGTACCGGTGCCGCATTTTGGCGTGGTGTTGGGGATGCAGGAATGGGAGGCGCTGGCCGAGCGTTTGCAGTCACTGGAAACGAAATTTGTGATTGAGCCGGGGATTCGCTTTCAGGGTTTGGTCGGGGAGCAGGCGACGATGTTTTTGTTTGACCCGTGCGGCAATGCGCTGGAGTTCAAGGCGTTTAAAGACATTGGGCAGTTGTTTGCCAAATAGATATGTAGGGTTCGGGCTGACGCATTCGCTAGCAGGCTAGTTCCCACATGGATTTGTGGTGAACCGGGATTTTGAGAACACCCGACACCATTGTAGGAGTGAGCCTGCTCGCGATGGCGGTGGGTCAGCCGATGACGATGTTGGATGTGCGGACGCCATCGCTGGCAAGCCAGCTCCCACAGGTTTCTCGGGTGTTCACAAAATCCCGGTTCACTGCAGATCCCTGTGGGAGCTGCGGTGCGACGATTCGACTTGCCAGCGATGAGGCCCGAATCAACAACGCTTCAAGGCCTGCTTGTGCACGTACATCGCACTATCGGCATCCGCCAGCAGCCGATCCACGGTCTCATGGCGCTTGGCGTCGTACTCGATCTGCCCGACGCTGAAGCGAATCGCATACCCGCGATGCAACGTGGCATTGCGCTCTTCGAGAATATCCTTGAGCCGCGCCATGATCGCTGTGGTTTCGACATGGCTGGAGCCGGTCAGCAGCGCAACGAACTCATCGCCACCGAGCCGCCCGACCACGTCACTTTCGCGAAAGGCAATACGCAGCACATCGGCGAAGGTCTTCAGCGCACCGTCACCTTCGGCATGCCCATACAGATCGTTGATCTGCTTGAAGTCATTGAGGTCGAAAAACAGCAAGGTTGCCGGCCGCTCCAGGCGCGCGCAGGCGTCCAGCGCATGCTGCGCCAGTTGCTTGAAACCACGGCGATTGGACAGCAAGGTCAATTCATCCATGCTCGCGATCTGCACAGCAGCCAACTCTTGCTCGGCCATTTCCGCCAGATCACGCAACAGCGCACGCTCTTCCTGGTCGAGGTCGCGGGGCTTGGTGTCGATCAGGCACAGCGTGCCCATTTTATTGCCATTGGGCACAGTCAGCGGGTAACCGGCGTAGAAGCGAATGTTCGGCGCGCCGGTGACCAGCGGGTTGTCATGGAAGCGCACATCCTCGCGGGCGTCCGGCACCAACAGCAGGCCGTCGTTAAGAATTGCATGGCCGCAGAATGAAACATCCCTCGGCGTTTCGCTGACATCAAGCCCCACACACGATTTGAACCACTGCCGGTTGGTGTCGACCAGCGTCACCAGTGCAATCGGCACATTGAACAAGCGTTTCGCCAACCGTGTCAGTCGGTCGAAACGCTCTTCAGGGGCGGAATCGAGCAGTTCAAGACCGTGCAACGCTTGAACGCGCGCCGTTTCATTCGCAGGTTTTCCTGGAACCAGCATCAGCACACTCCATTGGCAACAATGCTTTCAAGCGTAGCGCTAATTTGGCAATGGCTCACATTTGCGCCACCGGGCATGGCCCGCCCGCCTCGGCCCACAGCTTGAATTGCGCGACAAAAATATCGTGCGGCACTGGCACCGGCGCGCGCCCTGCCCCGGGATTCCAGCCCCACAGCACCAGTTTGTCTTCGCTGACATGCTTGATCAGCGCAGCAAAGTCGCGATCGCCGTTGCTCGAGCGGTCCTTGATCATCGCGCAGAGTTTGTCCGGCGGCAGGCCGATCCAGGCCATTTTGTGCGCCGCCGGCGGCAGGCTCCAGTGCGGCGCACCCGGCGGTGCATGCAGGCCGTAGCTGGCCGGCGGATTGTTTTCCGCGTGACAGGTCGCGCACGGCAGACCGGCGGCGCCCTTGCCGTCCATGCCGCGCACCACGTTCATGGCGTGGGGGATGCCAGCGTCGAACTGCAACGGCGAATCACCGGGAATGTGGCAGTTCTGGCAACGCGGGCTCTGGAAAACTTTCTGCACCGTGCCGAACGCTTTCAGCGCTTCCTGATCATCGGCGAACAGGTCCGAGGCATAACCGCCCAGCCCCAGTAAAACCACCGTGCCCAACACTAGATGTCGTTTCATCTCACACCCCCGACAGTTGCAGCGGCAACTCGCGCAGGCGCTGCCCGGTCAGGGCAAACACCGCGTTGGCCACCGCCGGCGCGGTTGGCGGTACACCGGCCTCGCCGATGCCGCCGGGTTTGTCGCTGCTGGGCACGATGTGCACTTCCACCACCGGCATCTCGTTGAGCCGCAGCACCTGATAATCGTGATAGTTGGACTGCACCACCGCGCCGTCCTTGAGCGTCAGCTTGCTGTGCAGTGCCATGCCCAGACCGAAAGTGATGCACGACTCCATCTGCGCCGCGATGCTCTGCGGGTTCACCGCGATCCCGCAGTCCACCGCGCAGACCACGCGATGCACGCGAATCGCCAGATTGTCCTGCGACACCTCGGCGACCTGCGCCACGTAGCTGCCGAACGACTCGTGCACCGCCACGCCCAGCGCATGGCCGTCCGGCAACGGTGCTTTCCAGTTGGCTTTCTCCACCGCCAGATTGAGCACGCCCAAATGCCGAGGATGCTCCTTGAGCAAGGTTCGTCGGTACTCCACCGGATCTTTGCCTGCCGCCGTGGCCATCTCATCGATCAGCGATTCCATGACAAACGCCGTGTGGCTGTGACCTACCGAGCGCAGCCACAGCACATTGATCCCGGTTTGCGGTGAATGCAGATCGACCTGGTGGTTGGCCAGGCCTTTGACATAAGGGCTGTCGGAAACGCCTTCGACCGACGTTGCATCAACGCCGTTCTTGACCATGGTTTTTTCCAGCATCGTGCCGGCCATGATCGACTGCCCGACCAATACATGCTGCCAGCTCGACGGCAGGCCATCGGCACCGAGCCCGATCCGCGCCTGATGCAGGAACATCGAACGGTAGTAACCGCCACGAATATCGTCTTCCCGCGACCACACGGTTTTCACCGGCATGGCCGCGGCTTTCGCCACTTGCACGGCTTCGGCGACAAAGTCTGAAGTCGGGTTGGCCCGGCGCCCGAAACCGCCGCCCAGGAATTCGGTGTGAATCTCGACCTGCTCCGGTTTCAGCCCGGTGATCTTGCCGGCGACCATTTGATCGAGCGTCTGAAACTGCGTGCCGGTCCAGATTTCGCATTTCTCGGCGCTGATCTTCACCGTGCAATTGAGCGGCTCCATCGGCGCATGAGCCAGATAGGGCACGCTGTATTCGACGTCGATTTTCTTCGCCGCTTTACCAAAACTGCCCTTGGCATCCCCGGTCTGACTGGCCGACGTGCCTTGTGTCGTGGCCAATTTACGGAAGCTCACCAGCAGTTTCTCGCTGCTCAGGTCCGCATTCGGCCCCAATTCCCAATCGACTTTCAGCGCATCACGGCCCAGTTTCGCCGCCCAGTAATGATCAGCAATCACCGCGACCCCGCTCGGCACCTGCACCACTTTGTGCACGCCCGGCACCGCCAGCGCTTCAGCACCTTCGAAGGATTTAACGCTGGCACCAAATACCGGTGGCCGCGAAACCATCGCGGTCATCAGGCCTTCAAACTGCACATCCATGCCGAACTTGGCGCGACCGGTGATTTTCTCCGGGGTATCGAGGCGTTTGGTCGGTTTGCCGATAATTTTCCAGTCCTTGGCTTCCTTGAAAGTGATCGATTTGGGATCCGGCACCGGCAGTTGTCCGGCGGCATCTGCCAGCTCGCCGTAAGTCGCGCGCTTGTCACCAGCGATGACCACGCCCGATTCGGTACGAATCGCCGACGGTGCCACTTCAAAGCGCTTCGCCGCTGCCTCTACCAGCATTTGCCGCGCCGTCGCGCCTGCCAGTCGATAACGGTCGAACTCCATCCACGTCGACGTCGAGCCGCCGGTAATCTGCATGCCGCCAAACGCGGGCATGCCGTAATCCGCTGCCGACGCGGGCGAATGCTCGACGCGGATCTTCGACCAGTCCGCGTCCAGTTCTTCGGCAATCAACATGGTCAGGCCGGTCCAGATGCCCTGGCCCATCTCCGAATGGCCCAGTAAAACGGTGACGCTGTTGTCTGCGGCAATGCGCAGGAACGCATTCGGCGCGAAAACCTTGCCTTCATTCTCCGCCGCATAGGCAAATTTGTGGCCGCCGGGGACGACAAACGCCACTACCAACCCGCCGCCCAACACGGCACTGCCCTTGAGAAAACCCCGACGCGATACAGGACTGTTCATCGTCTATCTCCCACAGATTGAATCAGCCGATTTCCGACGCACGCTTAACCGCTGCGCGAATGCGGGGATAGGTGCCGCAACGGCAGATATTGCCGGAGAGCGCCTGATCGATATCGCTGTCGGTGGGTTTGGGGATTTTCGCCAGCAGTGCCGCCGCAGACATGATCTGCCCCGACTGGCAGTAACCGCACTGCACCACGTCGAGTTCGGCCCAGGCTTGCTGCACCGGGTGCGAGCCGTCGGTGGACAGGCCTTCGATGGTAAGAATTTTTTGTCCATGGGCCACGGCAGTCGCGGGGGTGATGCAGGCGCGCAACGGCGCGCCGTCAACGTGCACGGTGCAGGCCCCGCACTGGGCCATGCCGCAGCCGAATTTGGTGCCGGTCAGGTGCGCGACATCGCGCAGGACCCAGAGCAACGGCATGTCCGCGGGGACATCGAGCTCCTGATCCTTGCCATTGATATTCAAGGTCAGCATCGGGGAAATTCCTCAGACTCACGGTGTTCTGAAGGGGCGCCGCTGTGGCCATCGATGCCTACGCGCGCCTCGGCTTATCCCTTTCAGCAAAGCCTAATTTGCGTACGAAGCCAGACGTTGCGACCACCGGTCATGCAGATGTCGACTTTAATCCTACAGTTGATAACGGCTCTCACCGAGCCTGCACAGTAAAAACCTCGTCATGAGCGAAACCGGTCCGCGATTACCGCGCGGGTTATCCATCAGATTGGTCTGGAGTTGCGAACATGGGATTTGTCACCACAAAAGACGGCGTCGAAATCTTCTACAAGGATTGGGGCCCGAAAGACGCGCCGGTGATTCACTTCCACCACGGCTGGCCGCTCAGTTCCGACGATTGGGATGCGCAGATGCTGTTCTTCCTCGGCAAAGGCTTCCGGGTGGTTGCCCATGATCGCCGTGGGCATGGGCGTTCGAGCCAGGTCTGGGACGGGCACGATATGGATCATTACGCCGACGATACGCTGGCCGTGGTTAATCATCTGGGCCTGAAGAACGTGGTGCATGTCGGTCACTCGACCGGTGGCGGTGAGGTGATTCATTACATTGCCCGGCATGGTCAGGCCAACGTCGCCAAAGGCGTGCTGATCAGTGCGGTGCCACCGTTGATGGTGCAGACCGAGAGCAACCCCGGTGGGCTGCCGAAATCGGTGTTCGATGACTTTCAGGCGCAACTGGCGGCGAATCGCGCGCAGTTTTATCGGGATATTCCGACCGGACCGTTTTATGGCTACAACCGGCCGGGCGCCACGCCATCGGAGGGGATTATTGCCAACTGGTGGCGTCAGGGCATGATTGGCGGAGCGAAGGCGCATTACGACGGGATCGTCGCGTTCTCGCAGACGGACTTCACCGAGGACTTGAAGAAGGTCACGGTGCCGGTGCTGGTGATGCATGGCGAGGATGATCAGATTGTGCCGTATGCGGACTCGGGGCCGTTGTCGGCCAAGTTGCTGCCCAATGGCACGCTGAAGTCGTATCCGGGGTTCCCGCACGGGATGCCGACGACGGAGGCCGAAACGATTAACGCGGATCTTTTAGCCTTTATTCGCGGCTGAAAATGGACCGGTGCCTGACACTTATCTCTGTGGCAGCCAGCCTGCTGGCTCCCCTATTAGCTATTTGTCACACCAAAAATCCTCAACCCACCTCAATTCCTGTGGGAGCTGGCTTGCCAGCGAAGGCGGCGGCACCTTCAACATCGTTGTTGCCTGACCTACCGCTATCGCTGGCAAGCCAGCTCCCACAGTGTTTTGTGCCAACCCGCAATTCTGTGATCCACACCAATCCCTTGTAGAAGCCAGCCTGCTGGCGATGGCGACGGGTCTGCCAAAGAAGGTGTTGGCTGAACTAGCGCATTCGCTAGCAGGCTAGCTGTGATCCCACAAAGGTCGGCTGAGGGTTGCAACTATTCTTCGGTACGCCCCGTGCTTTCGCGATCACGTTCGTAGTGGTGAGCCAGTGGAAGCGCCGGCAGCCACGCGTCGCGGCGAATCGTCCAGAGTTCGTAGGTGGGTTTGAACTGATTAGGCTCATCAAGTGATCCGACGTTTACCTCTACTTCATCTTCGGAACGCGCGAACACCGGAGAGCCGCAGCGCGGGCAGAAAAAGCGCCCGTTGAAGTCGCGGGTTTTGCCGGTGACTTTCAACGCATCCTCGGGAAATATGGCCGAGGTGTGAAAGAGCGTGCCGTGACGTTTGCGGCAATCGAGGCAGTGGCAAATGCCGACGCGGTAGGGTTGACCAGTCACTTCGAAACGGACATCGCCGCATAGGCAGCCGCCAGTCAATCGATTCATGTCATACCTCCTCTTCAGATTTTTATATTACCGACAGCCCTCACCCTAACCCTCTCCCAGAGGTAGAGGGAACTGACCGCGCTGAATGTGCAAGTTGCACCGACTTGAGATACCGAGTCGAACTCAGGTTTTGAAAGGCCTGGAGATCTGCTCCCTTTCCCCCTCGCCCCCTTTGGGGGAGAGGGCTGGGGTGAGGGGGGAATCGCACTGACACACCGCAAAACACAAAGCCCCCGCCATCCAGTATTTTCATCAATAAACACTAAGACGTGATCGCGTTTAAAACACACAAACCGTTACGCCATCCTCCCTACAACACCTTGCGCCGTTACCTACGCGTACGCCAGAATCCGCCGGCTTACACGGCTATGGGCCGGGCTATATCGT
>NZ_AKJR01000055.1:0-54114 GCF_000282235.1 Pseudomonas sp. GM24
AGATCGCAGCCTTCGGCAGCTCCTACAATCTGGAATGCATTTCCCTGTAGGAGCTGCCGAAGGCTGCGATCTTTTGCTTCTAAAAATAGAACAGGCCCCGACACAAGTGCCGGGGCCCGTAATGGTCACCTCCGTGTGACCGTTCGCATGAACTCTAAAGTTGCGGCAGACGTATTGCTCGGCCCGTCTGTCGCGCCTTCTCCCGGTCCAGGCGAGAAGTCATGCCTTACTCGGCTTTCAGGCCGTCAGCGGAGACCGCTTGAACGCCTTTGATTTTCTTGGTGATGTTCACAGCAGTGGTCTTCTGCGCTTCAGTAATAGCTACATCAGACGACAGCGACACAACACCTTTGTTGGTTTCTACTTTGATGTCGGTACCTGGAATGCCTTTTTCGGTGACCAGATCACTTTTGACTTTGGTGGTGATCCAGGTGTCGGAAGTAGCTTCTTTCGCCTTGGTGACTTCACCGGCAGCCAGAGTCATTGGAGCCTGGGTAGCCTGAGTGGATTGTGCGAATGCACCGGAAGCCATGGTCAGGGTCAGCGCGGTAGCAGCAGCGGCAGCGGCAGTGATAGCGAACTTCTTCATACGAGTAACTCCTGTTTTTCTGGAAAGTCTGCTGGTTGTCTTGTCAGCAGGGTTACCAAGGTAGTTGCGAACGCTGTGCCAACTTTTCCATCAACACAAAATCCTTATAAATCAATATCTTATGTTTAAAGCAGATTTTCGAAATCATGCAATTTGCATGACATGCGCAATATTCACATGCAAGTTGCGGTTTTTTGGAAAGTTCCTAAGACGCTGAAATTATTGAAGCTTTTGTGAAGTGTCGCGCAATGAAAAATGCCCCGCAAAGCGGGGCATCCTGTTCAGCACACATTCAACTTATGTACCACTGGCGGTGCAGCCTTTTGGCGAATAGTCCGGCGCCACAGTGGTGCCGCAAGTCCAGACGCCAGCACCGGTGCCCGATGAACGGGTCAAGGTAATGGTTTTGTCCAGAACAGGGCCAGGAGCGTTCTTGATTGTGCAGACAATGGTGCCGGCCCCGGTCGAAGCGGTGCCCGATGCGGTCACGGCGCAATTTGACGTTGTGACCGTGGCACTACCGGCCACCAGCGTCAGCGTCGGATCGGTACCTTGGTTGATGGTGTCTTCGAACGGCACTTTCATCGCACTGATCTCCGCCAGCCCCGCCGTCACCTTCGACCGCGCCTGATACTTGGAGTACTGCGGCAGGGCGATGGTCGCCAGAATCCCGATGATCGCCACCACGATCAACAGCTCGATCAGCGTAAAACCTTGTTGTTTTTTCATAGACACGCTCCATGCATGAGTCGAAATCTCATGATCTGAAAGGGACGCAGCATAGGCCATGCCAATGCCTTCGAGGCCCTGCCCCTTGGGCGCGAACCACCTACAACGCCATTTCCTACAACCCGCAACCGCACTATCTGACACTTTTTGTCACCTGCCCCCGCCGTGTTTGGCGCTGTCACTTGACTAGGCTATAAGTCATGAACTGCAAGTGTGCGGAATTCCCATGAATGACATCGCTCTGAGCGGTCTGGCCAAGCAATTGGTCCAGGCCGAACTGCTCACGGAAAAAAGCGCCCAGCAAGCCTGGCAACAGGCCCAGCGCAATCGCCTGTCGCTGGTCAGCTATCTGGTGCAGAACAAACTGGTCAAGAGCTGGCAAGTGGCCGAGATTGCCAGCGAGCATTTCGGCATGGCGTTCCTTGATCTCAATTGCCTCGACAAGGAAACCCAACCCAAAGGCCTGGTCAGCGAAAAACTTGTGCGTCAGCACCATGCCCTGCCCTTGTGGCGACGTGGCAACAAGCTGTTCGTCGGCATCTCCGACCCGAGCAATCATCAAGCGATCAACGACATTCAGTTCAGCACAGGGCTGAGCACCGAAGCCATTCTGGTCGAGGACGACAAGCTCACCGATGCCATCGAGAAGTTCTTCGACACCCACAGCAGTGGCCTGGAAGACATGGCCGATGTCGATCTTGACGGCCTCGATGTCGAATCCGTCGACGACAGCAAGCAGGACGCCATCGGTGGCCTCGATGCCGACGATGCGCCGGTGGTGCGTTTCGTGCACAAGATGCTGCTCGACGCGATCAAGAGTGGCTCTTCCGACCTGCACTTCGAGCCTTACGAGAAAAACTACCGGGTGCGGGTGCGCACCGACGGCATCCTGCGTGAGGTGGCCAAACCACCGATTCAACTGGCCGGGCGCATCGCCGCACGCCTGAAAGTCATGGCCAGCCTCGATATCTCGGAACGGCGCAAACCGCAGGACGGGCGGATCAAGATGCGCCTGTCGAAAAGCAAGTCGATCGATTTCCGGGTCAACACGCTGCCCACGTTGTGGGGCGAAAAAGTGGTGATCCGGATTCTCGACCCGTCCAGCGCGCAGATCGGTATCGACGCCCTCGGCTATGAGCCCGAGCAAAAGGATCTGTACATGGCCGCACTCAAGCAGCCACAGGGCATGATTCTGGTCACCGGCCCCACCGGGTCGGGTAAAACCGTGTCGCTCTACACCGGCCTGAATATCCTCAATACCGTCGACATCAACATCTCCACCGCCGAAGACCCGGTGGAGATAAACATGGAAGGCATCAACCAGGTCAACGTCAATCCTAAACAAGGACTCGACTTTGCTCAGGCTTTGCGCTCGTTTCTGCGCCAGGACCCGGACGTGATCATGGTCGGTGAGATCCGCGACCTGGAAACCGCCGAGATCGCGATCAAAGCTGCGCAGACCGGTCACCTGGTGCTCTCGACCCTGCACACCAACAGCGCCGCGGAAACCCTGACGCGCCTGCACAACATGGGCATTCCCGGCTTCAACATTGCCACCTCGGTCAGCCTGATCATTGCCCAGCGCCTGGCGCGCAAACTGTGCAGTCACTGCAAGAAAGCCATCGAGATCCCGCGCGAAACCTTGATCAAGGAAGGTTTCCCCGAGGAACGCATCGGCCATTTCACGATCTACGAGCCGGTCGGTTGCGATCACTGCAACGGCGGCTACAAAGGACGCGTGGGGATATATGAAGTGGTGAAGAACACACCAGCACTGCAACACTTGATCATGGCCGAAGGCAACTCGCTGGAAATCGACCTGCAGATGCGCCGCGACGGCTTCGACGACCTGCGCACCTCCGGGCTGCACAAGGCCATGCAAGGCATCACCAGCCTTGAAGAAATCAACCGGGTCACCAAGGACTGAACATGGCGGTCAAGGCAGCGAAAATCAGTATCTATGCCTGGGAAGGTACGGACAGGAAAGGCAGCAAAGTCACCGGTGAACTCAGTGGACAGAATCCGGCACTGATCAAGGCACAACTGCGTAAACAGGGGATCAGTCCCGGCAAGGTACGCAAAAAATCCGCATCGTTGTTGAGTTTTGGCAAACGCATCAAGGCCCAGGACATCGCTCTGTTCACCCGGCAGATGGCGACCATGATGAAGGCCGGTGTGCCGCTGCTGCAGTCGTTCGACATCATTGGCGAAGGCTTTGAAAACCCGGCCATGCGCAAGCTGGTGGACGAGATAAAACAGGAGGTCGCGGCCGGTAACAGCTTCGCCACAGCCCTGCGCAAGAAGCCGCAGTATTTCGACGAGTTGTATTGCAACCTGGTCGATGCGGGCGAGCAGTCCGGCGCCCTCGACACGTTGCTGGAACGCGTCGCGACCTATAAGGAAAAAAGCGAACGGCTCAAGGCCAAAATCAAAAAAGCCATGACCTACCCCACCGCCGTGGTGCTGGTGGCGGCAGTCGTGACCGGGATCCTGCTGGTCAAAGTGGTGCCGCAATTCCAGTCGGTGTTCTCGGGGTTCGGCGCCGAACTGCCGGCCTTCACCCTGATGGTGATCAGCCTGTCGGAATTCATGCAGCAATGGTGGTGGGCGATGCTCGGCGCGCTGGTCGCGGCGATCTTTGGTACCCGCCATGCACTGAAAACATCTCAGGCATTACGCGACCGCAAAGACACCTGGCTGTTGAAACTGCCCTTGGTGGGCACGCTGATGTACAAGTCCGCGGTGGCGCGATTCGCTCGAACCCTGTCGACCACATTCGCTGCCGGTGTGCCGCTGGTGGAAGCGCTCGACTCAGTGGCCGGCGCCACCGGCAATGTGGTGTTCAAGCGTGCCGTGTTGCGCATTCGCCAGGACGTCTCCACCGGCATGCAGTTGAATTTTTCGATGCGCAGCACCGGGGTATTTCCGAACATGGCCGTGCAGATGACCGCAATTGGCGAAGAGTCGGGGGCGCTAGATGAAATGCTCGACAAGGTTGCAGGCTTTTACGAAGAGGAAGTGGATAACATGGTCGACAACCTCACCAGCCTGATGGAGCCGTTCATCATGGTGGTGCTAGGCGTTATCGTCGGCGGGCTGGTGGTGGCCATGTACCTGCCGATCTTTCAACTCGGCTCAGCGATCTGACATGCCTATCGACGAACTGTTTGCCCTGTATCCGCTGGCCTTTGTTTTCACTGCCCTGCTGCTGGGTCTGGTGGTTGGCAGCTTCCTCAACGTGCTGATCTGGCGCCTGCCGAAAATGCTCGAACGCGATTGGCGCCAGCAGGCCCACGACGTGCTCGGTTTGCCCGGCGAAACGCCGCTGCCCACCTACAACCTGATGCTGCCGCACTCCGAGTGCCCACATTGCGCCCACCGGATCCGTCCGTGGGAAAACATTCCCCTGCTCAGTTATCTATGGCTGCGCGGGCGTTGTTCAGCGTGCGCGGCGCCCATCAGCAAACGCTATCCTTTGACCGAACTGACTTGCGGGTTGCTCTCGGCCTTCATCGCCTGGCACTTCGGTTTCGGTTGGCCGGCGTGCTTGTTGATCTTGCTCTCCTGGGGGTTGCTGGCGATGAGCCTGATCGACACCGAACATCAACTGCTGCCCGATGTGCTGGTGCTGCCGTTGCTGTGGCTGGGGTTGATCGTCAACAGCTTCGGCGTGTTCGTGCCGTTGCACGATGCACTGTGGGGCGCGGTGGCCGGTTACATGGCGCTGTGGTCAGTGTTCTGGCTGTTCAAACTGCTGACCGGCAAGGACGGCATCGGCCATGGTGATTTCAAGCTGTTGGCGCTGCTTGGCGCCTGGGGCGGCTGGCAGATTCTACCGCTGACCATCCTCCTCTCATCGCTGGTGGGCGCCATTATCGGGGTGGTTTTACTGCGCTTGCGCAATGAGAAAACCTCCACGCCGATACCCTTTGGCCCCTATCTGGCAATTGCCGGCTGGATTGCCTTGCTCTGGGGTGGTCAAATAACCGGCTTCTATTGGCAGTTTGTCGGTTTGAAATGAATACCCCTGTGGAAAAACCCTGGATTCTCGGCCTCACCGGCGGCATCGGCAGCGGCAAAAGCGCGGCGGCCCAGCACTTCATTGATCTGGGTATCCACGTGGTGGATGCCGATCACGCGGCGCGTTGGGTGGTTGAACCCGGGCGTCCGGCGCTGACAAAGATTGCCGAACACTTCGGCCCCGGCGTGCTGCAGGCCGATGGCACGCTGGACCGCGCCGCCCTGCGCAAACTGATCTTCGAATTGCCGGAGCAACGTCGCTGGCTCGAAGCGCTGCTGCATCCGTTGATCGCCGAAGAAATCGCCCATCACCTGGCGCTGGCAAAATCGCCTTACGCGATTCTGGTTTCGCCACTGCTGATCGAATCCGGGCAATACGCGATGACCCAGCGCATCCTGGTGATCGACGCCCCGCAACAATTGCAGATCGAACGCACCTTGCAGCGTGACCAGACCAGCGAGCAGCAGGTTCAGGCGATCCTCAAGGCTCAGTCGAGCCGCGAAGACCGTGTAAGCCGCGCCGACGACGTGGTGGTCAACGACCGCGATCTCGCTTGGCTGCACAGCGAAGTCGAGCGTCTGCATCACTTTTACCTGACTTTATCCGGAGGCCAAGCATGAGCCAGATCCCCACCGTTGAATGCCCGACCTGTGGCGCCCCCGTAGAATTCACCGCCGAAAACAAGTTTCGGCCGTTCTGCTCCGATCGCTGCAAACTGATCGACCTCGGCGCCTGGGCGTCGGAAGAACACAAAATTCCGGTCGCACCGGATGCCGAGGACGAACTGTTTTCCGGTGACTTCGATCCGCGCCACTGATCCTCTCAGGGCCGCATAAAGCCGTAGTCCTGATCGTCGTCGAGGTTTTCCGCCAGAAAGCGCAACTCGTCGGCCAGGTCTTCGGCGTTGCGCACGGCCTTGCTCTGCTGCACCACCGCACTGAGCAAGGCGCGCAAACTCAACCCCGGGTCAAAGCCCACCTCCTGCGCCATGTCCAGACTCTGCCGGGTTTCCTGCCTTGCCCACTCGTAAACGCTCATGCCGCTGCTCCTGAAGAGATTTGCGCGAGCATGAAATTTCCCGCGCGTGGCGGGTTTGATGTGGATCAAGACTTGGGGTCGTCGTCCTTCCACGGCGCCGAAAGGTAGCGCGTGCGGTTGAAGGTCTCCAGCCATTCCGGGCTGAATACCACCAGCGCACTGACGATCATGCCGTTGATGAACGCCTCGGGGAAAATGATCAGCCACACGTAACCGATGAAGTCTTCCAGCCACTCCGGCATGGCGAAGAGGCCGTCGTACCACAGCAGCGTCAGGCTGAGGATCAGGCACAACAGGGCCGACAACGCGGCGGCAAAAAATCCGGAACAGAAGATGTACACGAACGGGTTGCGCGGCTGCGCCCGCTCGACGAGGATCGCCACACACTCGGTGACCAGCACCGGCAGCAAAATGAACAAGGCACCATTGACCCCCATCGCCGCGAGATCCTGACGCCCGAGCAGCACCAGGCCGATTTGCGCCACCAGACCGCCGACGATCGCCAGCGGCCAGTCCAGCAACAGCGTTACCGCCGTCATGCCGAGGAAGTGATACGACACGCCCGTGTCGAAATCCCTGCGCATCAACCACAACAGAAACAACGCAAACACGGTGCCGAACAGCAGATGCTGACGACGGCTGTCGCTGAATAACTCGACCCACGGCGCCCGCACGATCGCCCAAAGCAGCACCGGCAGATAAATCAGCCAGCCCAGCAGCAGACTTTCAGTCGCCAGCACCTCGACGCCGATCATGGGCGCGCCTTCTCCAGAGCCTCGCGCAGTTCGCTCGCGTTGGCGTACTCACGTTGCGAGAGCAATCGACCGTCCTTCAATTGCAACCACAACACCTGGCCTTCCGCGCCGGGATAGCGCGATGCAACCCGGCCTTCTCGATCGAGCATGACTCGATAGCGGTAGTCGCGCATGGCCGGTACGGCAAACATTTTGGCAATCAGCGCCGGCATGCGCTGGATATCGGCAACGAATACCGCGTGGCGCGCCTCCAGATAGCCCTTGGGCCGATCCTTCAACGCTTCTTTGATCAGTTTGGCGCCGTCCATATCGCGCGCCACCAGCAGCGTGGTGGTGCTGTTGTCGAGGGTGAAGGGTTGCTCGTGCTGATCGAGTAACGTCCAGGGAGCCAGACGCTCGCCGGTTTCGAGTGCATGGGCACACAGCGGAAAAACAGCAAACAGCAGCAGCCAGCGAAATTTCACGATGAGTCCTCACGGTTTGGCGCAAATAATCGATTGCCATGAGTCTACACCGCCCTTCTCGACTGCCCACTGATGCACTTTGCCGCGTAACGCTTTCAGCTTGTCGCATTTGAACGCTAAGCTTGGGCTTATGGATGACTCAGATTATTTACGCCTGCTGACCATCGCGGCCGAGCAGGCCAACGCCTTTCTGTCCAATGCCCGCAAATGGGAGCGTGAGCGTTGGGTCTGCCAACGCCTGCTGCAAGGCCTCAACATTCCCTACCGCGCCGACGAATTCGCGCCGGCCGGCGAACCGCCGGATGTGCTGTTTCGCGATGCCAATTTCGAGGTGTTCTTCGTGCTCGACGAGGGGCGCCGACTCAACGACGAATGGCGCGATGAACTGCAGCGCCGCCGCAGCGCCTTTTCCCTCAGCCAACTGGTGCGCCGCGAAGCCAAACCGAAACGGATCCCGGCCAATGAATTCTTGCTGCGACTGGCGCCGACCCTGCGCAAAAAAGCCCACAACTACAAGGAACGCGGTATGGATCTGGGCGAACTGGATATCATCGCCTTCGCCAGTCTTAAACGTGAGGTGCTGGATCTGAACAGCCATTTCCCCCCGCCTACCGAATATTTGCGCCAAGGCTGGCGCTCGCTGTCGCTGGTCGGCCCGACTTTCGCCCGCGTGCTGTTCGCCCATCCGGACGCGCCAGATTTTCTGCGCAGCAACCTCGGTCGCAGCATTGTTTTCGATGTCGGGATCAGCCTGTGACGCCGCTGCAGCAATTGATCGCCGATGTGCCGCAAACCGGCCGCGTGCGCTGGATCGGCGTGCGTCCGGAATCCCGTGGGCCGATGATCGAACTTGATGCGGTGGAAGCGCGGCTGGAAGCAGGGCTGACCGGCGATCACGCCCGTCCCGGTGTGCGTAACGCGCGGCAGGTGACGCTGATCCAGTGGGAACATCTGGCAGTGATCAGCGCATTGATGGGCCGCCCCGACGATCAACCCGTCAGGCCTGAAGACCTGCGGCGCAACCTTGTTATCAGCGGTATCAATTTGTTTAGCCTGAAAGGTCGGCGCTTTCGCATCGGTCAGGCAATATTCGAAACCACGGGCTGGTGTCAGCCCTGCGCACGCCTGCAGAACAACCTTGGCCCGGGCACCTTTCAAGCGGTGCGCGGACATGGCGGAATTACCGCGCGGGTGTTACAAAGCGGGATCATTCGCCTCGAAGACCGGGTCAGCGTCGAACCGGTTCCGGACAGCGGCTATGCTGCGTTCAACCCCGGATAAAAACCGCTGTAGCTTCTGCCCATTCAGCAACGTCTACCTGACGAGGCAAATATGACCAGCCGCCTGAACCCCGAAGACCAGAAACATGTCGAAGAGTACCTGCAACTGTCCCAACACCGAGTCGAGCGCCGGCCTTTTCGGCCGTGGATGCTCCTCGTGCTGGTGCTGGCAGTGACCATTGGTCTGGGCCTGTTGAGCCGATTTATCAGTTACCTGACGCTATGAGCTGCTTCGCGCTCGCTTGGGTAACGACACCGATTTCCTTTAAAAACCTTGCGAGTTATCCCTATGTCCCATCGTATTGTTATTGTCGGCGGCGGCGCCGGCGGTCTGGAGTTGGCTACCCGTCTGGGTAAGACTCTGGGCAAACGCGGCACGGCCAGTGTGATGCTGGTCGACGCCAACCTGACGCACATCTGGAAACCGCTGCTGCACGAAGTGGCCGCCGGATCGCTGAACTCTTCCGAAGACGAACTCAACTATGTTGCCCAGGCAAAATGGAACCACTTCGAGTTCCAGCTGGGGCGCATGAGCGGGCTTGATCGCGCACAGAAGAAAATCCAGCTGGCAGCAACCTACGACGAAAACGGCGTAGAACTGGTGCCGGCGCGGGAAGTGCAGTACGACTCGCTGGTGATCAGTGTCGGCAGCACCACCAACGATTTCGGCACTCAGGGCGCGGCGCAACACTGCCTGTTCCTCGACACGCGCAAACAGGCCGAGCGCTTTCACCAGCAACTGTTGAATCACTACCTGCGTGCACACGCCGGGCAAACCGATGTGGTCGAGCAGATCAGCGTGGCGATCGTCGGTGCTGGTGCGACCGGTGTCGAGCTTGCGGCAGAGCTGCATAACGCTGCGCATGAGTTGGCCGCTTATGGTCTGGACCGGATCAAACCGGAAAACATGCACATCACCCTGATCGAAGCCGGGCCACGGGTGTTGCCTGCCCTGCCCGAGCGTATCAGCGGGCCGGTGCACAAAACCCTGGAAAAGCTCGGGGTCAAGGTCATGACCAACGCGTCGGTCAGCGAAGTGACCGCCGACAGTCTGATCACGGCCGATGGCAATGAGATCAAGGCCAGCCTGAAAGTCTGGGCTGCCGGTATTCGCGCACCAGGTTTCCTCAAGGACATCGACGGTCTGGAAACCAATCGCATTAATCAGCTGCAAGTGCTGCCGACGCTGCAAACCACTCGCGACGAGAACATCTTTGCCTTCGGCGATTGCGCTGCGTGCCCGCAACCAGGCACTGACCGTAACGTGCCGCCACGTGCGCAAGCCGCGCACCAACAGGCGTCGTTGCTGGCCAAGTCGCTGAAGCTGCGCATCGAAGGCAAGACCCTGCCGGAGTAC
The DNA here is from genome assembly GCF_000282235.1 of Pseudomonas sp. GM24. NCBI lineage: Bacteria > Pseudomonadati > Pseudomonadota > Gammaproteobacteria > Pseudomonadales > Pseudomonadaceae > Pseudomonas > Pseudomonas sp. GM24. Next base: position 10,234 of record NZ_AKJR01000055.1, read on the forward strand.
AAGTACACCGACTACGGCTCGCTGATCTCGCTGTCGCGTTTTTCGGCGGTGGGTAACTTGATGGGCAACCTGACCGGCAGCGTGATGCTTGAAGGCTGGCTGGCGCGAATGTTTTACGTGTCGCTGTACCGCATGCACCAGATGGCGCTGTACGGGCCGTTCCGCACGGCGATGCTGATGCTGGGCAGCAAGATTGGCCGTGGCACTGAACCGCGTCTGAAATTGCATTGATGTAAACCTGTGGGAGCGAGCCTGCTCCGGGCGGCGATCCGACGAAAGCGTTCTGTCAGTCGTTATTGATGCGACTGATCTGACGCATTCGCGAGCAGGCTCGCTCCCACATTGTTTTGTGTTGATCGAAAGATCTGTTTCGTACTGTATCCCCCCTCGTTTTCCCCACCTTCGCTTACAAACTCCCCCGCCTGGCGACACAGTCGCGATACACCGCCACCGCCTAATGGCCACACCCGAGCACACCTGCTCAGGCTTTCGTCCTTAACGTGTGGTTGCGTTGTGCAGCCAGGAGAATGTAAATGTCCCGTACTTCGACCCTCGGTAAAAAATCCATTGGCCTGATCGGCGCAGCCTTGGCTGGCGGGCTGATGTTGTCCGGATCGGTGTTTGCCGCCCAGCCACTGGCGCAGGGCTATATAGTCGCTTCGGCCGATACCTCGGTGAAAGCGCCGGAAGGCAAATGCGGTGAAGGCAAATGCGGCGATGCTTCGATGGCCAAGACTGACAGCGATGGTGACGGCAAGGTTTCCCGCGCCGAATTCCTCAAAGTCGCGCCGAAGTCCGACTTCGACAAGATCGACACCAACCATGACGGTTTCATCGACGAGCAAGAGGCCTACAACAACGTAAAGGCCAATTTTGAAGCCAACGGCAAGAAGATGCCAAAAGGTCTGTTCGAGCACCTGAAAGATCAAGACGGCGCCTGATCGGCAGAAAAAAGCCGCGCTTCTCCTGTGAGAAGCGCGGCTTTTTTATGCGTGGTTATTTACAGTTGGAAACGCCGCACCATGCCTTGCAAAGCATTGGCCAGTTGCGACAACTCATGGCTGGAGGCGCTGGTCTGGTCGGCACCGGCGGCAGAACGTACCGACAAATCCCGAATATTCACCAGATTGCGGTCCACTTCCCGCGCGACTTGCGCTTGTTCTTCCGCAGCGCTGGCAATCACCAGATTGCGCTCATGGATCTCATGCACCGACGCGGTAATGGTTTGCAGCGCCTCACCGGCGCGCTCAGCCAAGGCCAGCGTGGTCGTCGCCCGCGCGGTACTGGCCTGCATCGAATCCAGCGCCAGGCTCGAACCGCTGCGCATGCCCTGGACCATCTGCTCGATCTCCTGAGTCGATTGCTGCGTGCGATAAGCCAGCGCGCGTACTTCATCGGCCACTACGGCGAAACCTCGCCCGCTCTCACCGGCCCGCGCCGCTTCAATAGCCGCGTTGAGCGCCAACAGATTGGTCTGCTCGGCGATCGCCCGAATCACGTCGAGTACTTTGCCGATGTCCTGCGATTGGTTGGCCAGTGATTGCACCAACTCACCGGTCTGTTGCACATCGCTGGCCAGTGCGTTGATGGCCGTGGCGGTCTCACTGACACGCACCTGGCCCAGATGCGCCGACTCGCTGGACTGGCGGGTCGCGTCAGAGGTCGACACCGCATTGCGTGCGACCTCTTCCACCGCAGCCGTCATCTGATTGACCGCTGTCGCGGCTTGTTCGATTTCGTGGTTCTGCTGTTGCAGCCCTTGCGTACTGTCGAGTGTTACCGCATTGAGTTCATCGGCAGCGGTCGCCAGTTGCGTGGCTGAACCGCTGATGCCTTGCAGCGTCTCGCGCAGGTTTTGCTGCATGGTCGCCAAGGCTTTGAGCAAACGGCTGACTTCGTCGTTGCCATGAGTTTCGATCGGCCGGGTCAGATCACCCTGCGCGACACTTTCTGCGGCGCTCACGGCACTGCTCAGCGGTCGAACGATGCTGCGCGTGAGCATCATCGCCAGTGCTACCGTGGCCAGCGCGGCCAACGCAATGAACAAACTGACGATCGTGCGCGAGTTTTCGTAGTGCGCAGCGGACTTCTGGCTTTCAGCCGCGACCTGTTTGGCAAACAGGTCTGCCAGGTCGTTGAGTTGTTTGCCGGAGCCATCGACGACAGTTTTCATGTCGACCAACAGCAACTTGGTCAGCTCATCACGCTTGCCTTGCTCGGCAAGGGCGAAGGATTGAGCGATACCGCTGCGATACGCGGCGAAGGTTTTTTTGAACTGGTCGTATAACTGTTGGCCTTCCGGGGTGTTGACCAGTTTGTCGTAGGCGGCGATTTTCTCGCTCAGCTCCTTGTCGCGGGTGTCCATCTGGCTGCGGTAGGTGGCGATATTGTTCGCATCCTGGTCCAGCGCCATGCGCAACGAGATGGTGCGAATGCGCAGCATGATCTCGCGAATCTCGTCGCCGCCACGAATGCTTGGCAGCCACTGATTTTCTACCGCAACTTCACTGTCGCGAATACTCGACATCTGCCCCAGCGCAAACACGCCGAGCAAGGCCACCAACACCGCAATCAGGGCAAATCCCAAGGCAGCCCGGGGAGCAATATTCAACTGACGAAGCAACATGACGCACGCCCTTATTCTTGTATTGGCCAGATTCAAGGGGCGAAAGCCATGGCAGTCCCCTCGTGTTAGCGGGCTATCGGCAGGTTGTATGATGACTTGAAGGGAAATGAGTTTTTGTCGGACAAAAAAATCCCCGTATCTTTCGATACGAGGATTTTTAATATGGTCGGGGTAAGGGGATTCGAACTCCTGACATCCTGCTCCCAAAGCAGGCGCGCTACCGGACTGCGCTATACCCCGGTAAAAAAAAGGCGACCTTTCAAAGATCGCCTTCTTCGATCAGCGCTTTTGGCCTCTGATCTTAAGATTCGATCCCAGCGCTAACTGGTTTCAAAAATGGTGGGTCGTGTGGGATTCGAACCTACGACCAATTGGTTAAAAGCCAACTGCTCTACCAACTGAGCTAACGACCCAAAAATGGTCGGGGTAAGGGGATTCGAACTCCTGACATCCTGCTCCCAAAGCAGGCGCGCTACCGGACTGCGCTATACCCCGGTTTGAAATTGGCTCCGTGACCAGGACTCGAACCTGGGACCCAATGATTAACAGTCATTTGCTCTACCGACTGAGCTATCACGGAACTACATATTTCAATTTACAACGGTGAAACTTGTTGCTTCCAGTCACTCGTTCGCATCGCTGCGTTCGTGTGTCTGAGGCGCGCTATTCTACAACTTAGAACACCTCTGTCAACCCCCTAAATTGCTTTCAAGTTAATGATTTGCAACTTATTTCAGATTTCAACTCAGTGAGCTGAGACCGTCTTGGCGACTGACTGCGGGGCGCACTTTACAAGCCTTTTCCTTTGAGTTCAACAGCCTAACGAAAAAAAAGGCCCCACAAGGTGGGGCCTGCCAATTTTCATTGGCGTTTGGACTTAGTTGAAAACGATTTCGTCGTTCTCAACCACGCCGGTTGCGGTGTCGCCTGGCATGAAGTGACCCGAAAGGATCAATTGCGCCAGCGGGTTTTCGATCCAGCGCTGAATCGCCCGTTTCAACGGACGTGCGCCATACACCGGGTCGTAACCGACAGCGATCAGCTTATCCATCGCTTCCGGGCTGAGTTCCAGCTTCAGCTCACGCTCAGCCAGACGCGTACGCAGGCGACCCAACTGGATCTCGGTGATGCCCGCAATCTGATCCCGCGCCAGTGGCTCGAAGATCACCACTTCGTCGACCCGGTTGATGAACTCCGGACGGAAGTGCGACGTCAGCGCATCCATCACCGCAGCGCGCTGCGCTTCACGATCACCGACCAGCTCCTGGATCTGTACCGACCCCAGGTTCGAGGTCATGACGATCACGGTATTGCGGAAGTCCACCGTACGGCCATGGCTGTCAGTCAGGCGACCGTCCTCAAGCACTTGCAGCAAGATGTTGAACACATCCGGGTGAGCCTTCTCGACTTCGTCCAGCAGGATCACCGAATAAGGCTTGCGACGCACCGCTTCGGTCAGGTAACCGCCCTCTTCATAGCCGACGTATCCCGGTGGCGCACCGATCAGACGCGCCACGGAATGTTTCTCCATGAACTCGGACATGTCGATCCGCACCATCGCCTCTTCCGTATCAAAGAGGAATTCGGCCAGCGCCTTGCACAGTTCGGTTTTACCGACACCGGTCGGGCCGAGGAACATGAACGAACCGCTTGGACGATTCGGATCGGACAACCCGGCACGCGAACGGCGTACAGCGTTAGCGACGGCAACCACCGCTTCTTCCTGGCCGATCACGCGTTTGTGCAACAGGCTTTCCATCTTCATCAGCTTGTCGCGCTCGCCTTCGAGCATTTTCGACACGGGGATGCCGGTCCACTTCGATACAACTTCAGCGATTTCTTCTTCAGTCACTTTGCTGCGCAGCAGTTGGTTTTCGCTCTTGCCGTGCTGATCGACCATTTGCAGGCTACGCTCCAGATCCGGGATCACCCCGTACTGCAACTCGGCCATGCGGTTAAGGTCGCCCTTACGGCGTGCGGCTTCCAGCTCCTGACGCGACTGTTCGATCTTCTGCTGAATCTGCGCAGAACCCTGCACCTCGGCTTTCTCCGAGTTCCAGATTTCTTCCAGGTCCGAGTACTCGCGCTCCAGACGGACGATTTCTTCCTGGAGTTTTTCCAGACGTTTCATCGCCGCTTCGTCGCTTTCTTTCTTCAGCGCCTGGGATTCCACCTTCAACTGAATCAGGCGACGCTCCAGACGATCGAGCACTTCCGGCTTGGAATCGATTTCCATGCGGATACGGCTCGCGGCCTCGTCGATCAGGTCGATGGCCTTGTCCGGCAACTGCCGGTCAGTGATGTAGCGATGGCTGAGCTTGGCCGCGGCGATGATCGCGCCGTCGGTGATCGCCACTTTATGGTGAACCTCGTAACGCTCTTTGAGGCCCCGCAGGATGGCGATGGTGTCTTCTTCGCTTGGCTCATCCACCAATACTTTCTGGAAGCGTCGCTCGAGCGCCGCGTCCTTCTCTATATATTGGCGGTACTCGTTGAGCGTGGTCGCACCGACGCAGTGCAACTCGCCGCGCGCCAGTGCTGGCTTGAGCATGTTGCCGGCGTCCATCGAACCTTCGCCCTTACCGGCGCCGACCATGGTGTGCAGTTCGTCGATGAACAGAATGATCTGCCCTTCCTGCTTCGACAGCTCGTTGAGCAGCGATTTCAGGCGCTCTTCGAACTCACCGCGATACTTGGCACCGGCAATCAACGCGCCCATGTCCAGCGAGAGCAGACGCTTGCCTTTAAGGCCGTCCGGCACTTCGCCATTGATGATGCGCTGCGCCAGGCCTTCGGCGATTGCGGTTTTACCCACGCCGGGCTCGCCGATCAGCACCGGGTTGTTCTTGGTGCGGCGTTGCAGAACCTGAATGGTGCGACGGATTTCGTCATCACGACCGATCACCGGATCGAGCTTGCCGTCTTCGGCGCGCTTGGTCAGGTCGACGGTGTATTTATCCAGCGCCTGCCGCGACTCTTCGTGGTTGGCGTCGTTAACCGCTTCGCCGCCACGCAGGTTATTGATCGCGTTTTCCAAAGCTTTCTTGCTCACGCCCTGGCCGAGCAGCAACTTGCCGAGCTTGCTGTTCTCGTCCATCGCCGCGAGCAACACCAGTTCGCTGGAAATGAACTGATCGCCCTTCTGCTGGGCCAGCCGGTCAGCCTGGTTAAGCAGGCGCGCCAGATCCTGCGACATGTTGACGTCGCCAGTGGGGTTCTGGATTTTTGGTAATTGGTCGAGCTCTTTGGTCAGCTCTTTACGCAAGCTGTTGACGTCGAAGCCCACCTGCATCAGCAGAGGTTTGATCGAACCACCCTGCTGTTCAAGCATGGCTTGCATCAAGTGCGCCGGCTCGATGGCCGGATGATCGTGGCCGACAGCCAACGACTGGGCGTCGGACAAGGCCAACTGTAATTTGCTGGTTAAACGGTCTATACGCATGGGTCACCTTCCTTTTGAGCAGGCCGGACCTAAAAAACCATCCTGAATAAAGAAACCTGCCAGATACCACTGTAGATGCGGTCGATTCTGCAAGATTCAAGCGTCAGGCAGTTGATGCAGATCAGACAGTCTAGCGGGTGAGCCAAACCAAGGAGGCGAAGCGACCGGTGCGTGAAGCACGGCGATAGGAGAAGAAGCGTGGATCGGTCACGGTGCAGAAGCCACCGCCGTAAACCGCTGTGACACCACGAGCCGCCAGGCGCAGGCGCGCCAGCAAGTAGATGTCAGCCATGAACTTGCCGGCATTGTGGCTCGGCATGAAGGCATCTGCCGCTGCGGGCAATTGATCAATAAAGACTTCCCGCACTTCCGGGCCGACTTCAAAGGCCTTCGGGCCAATCGCCGGGCCGAGCCAGACCAAAACGTCTTCAGCCGGAACATTGAGGCTGTCGAGGGTCGCTTCCAGCACACCCGCCGCCAGACCACGCCAACCGGCGTGAGCCGCTGCGACGCGAGTACCGGCACGATCGCAGAATAATGCTGGCAGACAGTCTGCCGTCATCGCCGCGCAGGCAATGCCCGGCGTTGCCGTCCAGCTGGCATCGGCGGTCGCAACAATGCCCGGATCAGCATGCGCCACGGCAATCCCGTGCACTTGCTGCAACCAGGCAGGCTGTATAGAGAAGTGATCGGTCAGGCGCCGTCGGTTCTCGGCAACAGCCTCAGGACGATCATCGACATGATCGCCCAGATTGAGGCTGTCGAACGGCGCCTCGCTGACACCGCCCTCGCGGGTGGTGACGCAGGCTTTGACGCTGGCCGGCGCAGGCCAGTCCGGCGTCAGCCAGTTCATCCGACGAAGGCCTCGCGATCCTGCTTGAGCAGGGTCAGCAGCCAGACGAAATCTTCTGGCAGCGGCGATTCCCAGCTCATGCGCACACCGGTCGTCGGATGATCGAGTTCAAGGAAGCGCGCATGCAGGGCCTGACGCGGGAAATGCTTGAGGGATTCGACCATCGTCGGGTTCGCGGCTGGCGGAATGCGGAAACGCCCGCCATACGCCGGATCGCCGACCAACGGGAAGTTGATGTGCGACATGTGTACGCGAATCTGGTGCGTACGACCGGTTTCCAGCTTCACCCGTACGTGGGTGTGGGAGCGGAAGCGCTCCAGCACGCGGTAGTGGCTGACGGCAGGCTTGCCACCTTCCATAACCGCCATGCGCTGGCGCTGCTGGCCGTGACGACCGATCGGGGCGTTGATCTTGCCCCCGGCGGTCACGACACCAATCACGATGCACTCATAGATGCGGCTGACGCTGCGACTCTGCAGTTGAGTAACAAGCTTGGTCTGCGCCTGAATGGTCTTGGCCACCACCATCAGACCGGTGGTGTCCTTGTCCAGACGATGCACGATGCCGGCACGCGGGACATTGATGATGTCCGGCACGTGGTGCAGCAAGGCGTTGAGCAAGGTGCCATCGGCGTGACCGGCAGCCGGGTGTACCACCAGGCCCGCAGGCTTGTTGATCACCAGAATGTCGTCGTCTTCATAGACGATGTCGAGCTCGATGTCCTGGGCGATCCATTCACCCTGGGCTTCCTGCTCGGCAGTCAGCTCAAGGATGGCACCGCCGTGCACGATGTCGCGAGGGCGGATGACCGCCCCGTCCACAGTCAGGCGACCTTCTTTGATCCAGGCGGAAAGGCGCGAGCGTGAGTGCTCAGCGAAGAGTTGGGCAGCGACTTGATCGAGGCGTTGGCCGCCCAATTCGGACGGCACCTCTGCGCGAAGTTCAATTTTATCGGACATGCTCTGACTGTGCGTCGGCACAGCTTTTGGTTTCGGCTGCGCGCTTGTGGTTAAATACGGCGTCTTTTGCCCCGAGGCTTTTCAACGGGGCGCTCATCATAACAGGACGGCCTCGCCCAAGACAGCGGCCGTCATAGGGACGCAAGCCGCCATGCAAGTGAAACACCTGCTGCTGATCGCCATCCTCGCATTGACCGCTGCTTGCTCATCGAAGGAAGTCGTAGACGAAAACCTCAGCGAAGCCGAGCTGTATCAGCAGGCTCAGACTGACCTGGACAACAACAGCTACACCAGCGCCACAGCCAAGCTGAAGGCTCTGGAGTCGCGTTATCCGTTCGGTCGCTACGCCGATCAGGCACAGCTGGAGCTGATCTACGCCAACTACAAGAACGCCGAGCCGGAAGCTGCAAAGTCCGCCGCCGAGCGTTTCATTCGTTTGCATCCGCAGCACCCGAACGTGGATTACGCCTACTATCTGAAAGGTCTGACCTCTTTCGACCAGGACGTCGGCCTGCTGGCGCGCTTTCTGCCGCTGGACATGACCAAGCGTGACCCGGGCGCCGCCCGCGACTCGTACAACGAGTTCGCACAGCTGACCAGCCGTTATCCGAACAGCCGCTACGCGCCGGACGCCAAGCAGCGCATGATCTACCTGCGCAACCTGCTGGCCGCTTACGAAATCCACGTGGCCGACTACTACCTGACCCGTCAGGCGTATGTAGCCGCTGCCAACCGTGGCCGTTACGTAGTGGAAAACTTCCAGGAAACCCCATCGGTCGGCGACGGCCTGGCAGTGATGACTGAAGCCTACCAGCGTCTGCACCTGGACGAACTGGCGGCCACCAGCCTGGAAACCCTGAAGCTCAACTACCCGAACCACCCGAGCCTGCAAGACGGCCAGTTCGTGCCACGGGTTGCCGAAGCCGACAACCGTTCGTTCCTGAGCAAGGCGACGTTGGGTCTGATCGAGTCGCGTCCACCGCTGCCGCCGGGCGAAACCCGCGCCAACCAGGACGTGCAGAAGCAGTTCCAGGACGCGAAAGACGCGATCCCGAACGAGCTCAAGCCTAAAGACGAAAACGGCGACGTGATCGAAGAGCCGGAACCAGAGTCGAGCAACACCGACCGCTCGTGGTTCAGCTACATGACTTTCGGCGTGTTCGACTGATCACACCGGCGGTACAGAAAAGGGAGATCTGCGGATCTCCCTTTTTCATTTCTGCGCTTTAATCCGCTGTGCGCTCGTCAGGTCCTTGGCTAAACTGCCGGATCATCAGTCGAAAAGCCGCTCATCATGCTTCGTTTATTGTTCTGGATCGTCGTGATTTTTGCCGCGATATGGTTGTGGCGTAAATTCAAGGCGCCTGCCGCGTCCAACCCATCCAATCGCCCAAATCGCGAACAGGACGCGCCACCGATGGTGCGCTGCGCCCATTGCGGCGTACATTTGCCGCGCGACCGTGCGCTGAGCGTGCAACAACAGTGGTATTGCAGCCAGGCTCACCTCGAGCAAGGCCCGGGCTCCAGTGATCGCTGAGGCCACCCACGCCGACAGCAAACAGGCGCAGCGCCTGCTGCGCCTTTATCATCTCTACCGCTTAAGCATCGGCATCACCCTGGTGCTGCTGATCTCCAGCAACATGGACAACCGCCTGCTGACGTCGGCCAATGACGAATTGCTGCGCGGTGGCAGTTGGCTGTACCTGATCCTCAATATTCTGTTGGTGGTGTTCCTGGAGAACACACGACGGCCGGCGCAGCTATTCAGCCTGGCCCTCGTCGATATCCTGCTTTTATGCGCATTGTTCTTTGCTGCGGGCGGCGTCGGCAGTGCGCTGGGTAATTTGCTGATTGTCTCGGTGGCGATCAGCAACACCCTGCTACGGCGACGCATCGGCCTGTTGATCGCCGCTATCGGTGCGCTGGGCATCGTCGGCTCGAGTTTCCTGCTCGGCTTCAACCATCCCCTGAGCGCCAATGAATACTTGCAGGCCGGCACCCTCGGCGCTCTGTGCTTTGCCGCCTCGCTGTTGGTGCAAGGCTTGATCCGACGCCTGGAGGTCAGCGAAACCCTGGCCGAGCAACGCGCCAGCGAAGTGGTGGGGCTCGAAGCCCTCAACGCGCTGATCCTGCAACGCATGCGCACCGGCATTCTGGTGCTCGACGAGGCGCGTCGGGTGCAACTGGCCAACCACAGCGCGCAAACCCTGCTCGCGCAATCGCAACTTCAGGGACATCTGATCGATGACTATTCGATGGCGCTGGTTGATCGCCTGCAACTGTGGATGAACAACCCGACCCTGCGCCCACAGAGCCTGAAAATCCCCGGCAACGGCCTGGAGCTGCAACCGAGTTTCATCGCCCTCGAACAAAGCCCAAACCAGCAAACCCTGGTGTTTCTCGAAGACCTCGCGCAAATCGCCCAACAAGCTCAGCAACTGAAACTCGCTGCGTTGGGGCGACTGACCGCTGGCATCTCCCATGAGATCCGCAACCCGCTGGGCGCCATCAGTCACGCCGCACAGCTATTGGCTGAATCCGAGGAACTCGATAGCGCCGATCGGCGTCTGACGCAGATCATTCAAGACCACTCCCAGCGCATGAACCGAGTCATCGAAAACGTCCTGCAACTGTCTCGCCGCCAACAGAGCGCCCCGCAACGACTGGATCTCAAGCCGTGGCTGGAAAACTTCGTTGTTGAAAGCCGCGAACAGGCCAGCGAGCGCCAGCAGATTCACCTGCGAATCAATTCGGGGGATTTCACCACGCTGATGGACCCCAACCAGCTCACGCAAATTCTCGACAACCTGTTACGCAACGGCTGGCGCCACAGCGCCCTGCTGCACGATCAGGCGCAAGTCTGGCTGGCCCTGTTCATCGATCCCGAGAGCCAGTTGGCGGTCCTTGAAGTGCAGGACAACGGCCCCGGCGTGCCTGCCGATGAACAGGCGCATCTGTTCGAACCGTTCTTTACCACCAGCAGCCAGGGCACCGGCCTTGGGCTTTATCTGTCCCGTGAGCTGTGCGAAAGCAACCAAGCGCGCCTAGACTTTCAATCACGCCAAGGCGGCGGCTGCTTTCGCATCACCTTTGCTCACGGACGGAAACAAAGTTGAATACGAGCCCACGGCAAAAAATCCTCATCGTCGACGACGAACCGGACATCCGCGAACTCCTGGAAATCACTCTGGGACGGATGAAGCTCGACACCTACAGCGCACGCAATCTGGCTGAAGCCCAGGCGCTGCTGAACCGCGAGAACTTCGATCTGTGCCTGACCGACATGCGCCTGCCCGACGGTACGGGCCTGGAACTGGTGCAGCACATTCAGCAACGTTATCCACAACTGCCCGTAGCGATGATTACCGCTTATGGCAGCCTGGAAACGGCCATCAACGCTTTGAAAGCAGGTGCTTTCGACTTCCTGACCAAACCGGTCGACCTCACGCGCCTGCGCGAACTGGTCGGCACGGCCCTGCGCATGCCGGCGGCAGGAGGCAGCTCTACAACGATAGAACGGCGCTTGCTGGGCGATTCGCAGCCGATGCGCAGTCTGCGCAAGCAAATCGACAAACTCGCTCGCAGCCAAGCGCCGGTGTACATCAGTGGCGAGTCGGGCAGTGGCAAGGAACTGGTCGCGCGGCTGATCCATGAACAAGGGCCGCGCGCCAGCCAGCCGTTCGTGCCGGTGAACTGTGGGGCAATACCTTCGGATCTGATGGAAAGCGAGTTTTTCGGCCATCGCAAAGGCAGTTTCACCGGCGCGGTCGAAGACAAGCCGGGGCTGTTTCAGGCGGCCAATGGCGGCACGTTGTTCCTCGATGAAGTGGCAGACTTGCCGTTGTCGATGCAGGTAAAACTGCTGCGAGCGATTCAGGAAAAAGCTGTGCGCAGTGTTGGCGGTCAGCAGGAAAGCGTGGTCGATGTGCGGATCCTCTGTGCCACGCACAAGGACCTCGATGCCGAGGTCGCGGCCGAACGCTTTCGTCAGGACCTTTATTACCGCCTGAACGTGATTGAATTGCGCGTGCCGTCCCTGCGTGAGCGCCGTGATGACATTGAAGTGCTGGCAGCCAATATGCTCAAGCGCCTCGCCAAGGACACCGGCCAACCAGCAGCACGCTTGCATCCGCAGGCGTTGGAAGCGCTGAAGAATTACCGGTTTCCGGGGAATGTGCGGGAGCTGGAAAACGTGCTCGAACGGGCGCACACCTTGTGTGAAAACCGCACGATCGAGGCAGAGGATTTGCGCTTGAGCGAGGGGAACTGCGCGGCGGATGGCGCGATTGCCGATCTGACGCAGATCGACAATCTTGAGGATTACCTGGAGAACGTCGAGCGGAAGCTGATTCTGCAAGCGCTGGAGGAGACGCGCTGGAATCGTACGGCGGCGGCGCAGCGCTTGAGTCTATCGTTCAGGTCGATGCGTTACAGGCTGAAAAAACTCGGTTTGGACTGAGGGCCCCTTCGCGAGCAAGCTCGCTCTCACATTGGATTTTGTGACCGACAAAGATCAACTGTGGGAGCGAGCCTGCTCGCGAAAGCGATCTTCCAGGCTACAGAGAAATATCAGACTAAATGCGGCCTTCAGGCGCATACGGCGCCGGATCAATAATCGGCGCCCTTCCCAGCATCACATCGGCAAACAACTGACACGACGCTGGCGCCAGCACCAGCCCATTGCGGTAATGTCCGCAGTTCAGCCACAACCCGGCAAACCCCGGCACACGGCCAATGTACGGAATGCCCTCCGGCGACCCCGGACGCAACCCTGCCCAGTGCCCTACCACTTCGGCCTCTGCCAGCGCCGGCAACAATTCCACCGCTGAAGCCTTGAGACTTTCCAGCGCAACGTCGGTTGGGGTCTTGTCGTAACCTTCGTGCTCCAGCGTGCTGCCGATCAGGATATGACCGTCACGACGCGGAATCGCATAACGCCCTTTGGCCAGCACCATGCTCGGCAGGAAATCTGCCGCACATTTATAGAGAATCATCTGGCCTTTGACTGGTTCGACCGGCAACGTCAGATCCAGCGTCTTGAGCAGATCACCGCTCCACGCCCCTGCGGTCAGTACGACCTGATCACCGTTGATCACACCCTTCGACGTCTCGACGCCAACAACCTGCCCGCCCTCACGGACAAACCCGCTGACTTCGCACTGTTCGTGAATCGTCACGTTAGGCAGTGCCTGCAACGCCGCTTTCAGTGATTTCACCAGACGCGGATTGCGCACGTTGGCGACATCCGCCATGTAGATCGCTCGGGAGAAACCGCCACCGAGCACCGGCACCGCATCATGCGCCGCCGAGATATCCACAGCCCGCAGCGGCCGGTTTTCCCGCTCGGCCCAGGCCAGCGCTTCGGCTTCATCGTCCAGATCCAGCCAGTACAGGCCGGTGGTATGTACTTCAGGATCCACCCCGGTGTCAGCGAACAAACGCTCGCCGAGCTGTGGATAAAAATCCTGCGACCAGTGCGCCAGTGCCGTGACCGCCGGGCTATAACGCCACGGATATAACGGCGAAACGATACCGCCGCCCGCCCAGGACGATTCCTGGCCGAGGTTCGAGCGATCGAGCAGCACCACGCTGCGTACTTCGGAGGCGAGATTGTAGGCGGTCAGCAGGCCAATCACCCCGCCACCGACAATCACCACTTGCTGTTGCCTGGTCATGTTTGATCCAACCGTAAAAAAGACAGTGGGCGCAAAAGGCACCCGAAAGAAAGCGCCTCAGCGGCCCCAGCAATCCTTGGTGGTCAGCCCGGTAGTCGCGTTGTTCATGCTTCTGACACCGGTGTTGGTCAGGGTGAAATCCCCGCATTTGTCGGTGGCCATGGCCGTGCCCGTCTTGCGGGTGGCGGTCAACAGGAAGGTCTGGTCAGCGATGGTCGGGGTGATGGTGTAGAAATCAGTGCCCGTGCTGAGCCCGGTAACGCCGGTGTAGACATTGCTCTTGGTGTAGAAACGTTCAAGGGTCTGCGCCTGCTCCGAGAGCAGCGACACCACTTCGGCGCGACGGCCCTTTTTCACATATTCGGTATAGCTCGGTGCGGCGATGGTGATGACGATCCCGATGATCGCAATCACGATCATGATTTCGATCAGGGTGAAGCCTCGGTTGGATCTGCGCATGCCTCAAACTCTCGCTTACTGTATTTGTCGCCACATGATACGACGGCTGCCGCCACCGCCCTTTTCTACAATGATCGTGATGGTGCCACTGGTGTCGGTCGTACCCTTGCGCTTGCCATCGCTGGAGACGAAGTTCAGGGTCGGAATGCCACCGGTGAATATCACGCCGCTGGAGATCGAGTCATTGCTGTCGACCAAACCGTCAGAGCTGGTATCGAGCACGGCGTAATTGAGCATCTTACCGCTGAACGCATCCAGTTCGACCAGTTTGCCGGTACCAAAACTCGCACAGGGATCAGTGGTATCAACACTCGCCGTGGTAAAGACAACACGGCCCAGCACGATACTCGCCTGATTGATCACCCGCTCGCCGGTCAGCACGTTGTTGTACACCAGCGGAAGATACCAACCCTTCTCCGCCGGATACGTCGTGTCATTCTGCGTTGTGGTCAGAAACTGTCCAGAGCTGCCGGAGAATGATCCGGTGATCGCCTGCGGCTGCAAACTGCTGACGGTCAACTGTCCAGAACCACCATCGGCGTCCCACACGGAATAGAACGCCTGCAAATCCTTGTTGGTCTTATCGGCCGTTTCATTGAACTTGCCGGTACCGACGAAGACCTGTTTGCCGCCCAGCGCGTTATCCGCCAGTAACGGCTGCGCGGTGATCGGTTGAGTCGCCCCGCCCGCCGTGGTGAACAGTGGCTTGCCGGAAAACGCCACGCCCCAACTATCGGAGGACGTGGCACTCAGGTCGAACTTCCATAACCGCCCCTTCAAGTCGCCACCGTAAGCGGCCTGCACCACATTCGAAGAGTTGACCTTGAGTTTCACCGACGACAAACCGTTGGTGGTTTCCGTGCTGTCGATAACGATTTTCCTGATCAGCGAACCGTCCAGCGCATCCAGTACATACAGGGCCGCCACGCCCGAATTACTGCCGTAGCCATTGGCAATGAATGTCGCCCAGCGACCATTGGCCAAGCGTGCCACTTCCGGACGGGCGTAGGCATAACCCAGATCATTGAATGCGTTCGCAGCACTGGCGGTGGCCGGCGCACTGACCTCCCACAAGGCCTTGATCACATTGCCCGCAGACGCATCAAACAGTTGCAGCCCGTAGAAGGTTTTACCCCCGGCACCGGTGCCGCCAATGGCCAGGGTTTTCCACGCGGTGCCGGACTGCGCGTCGAACACCCCAACCTGACCGTCTACCAAAAACTTGTGGCTCACACCGTTGACGTAGTTGGTATCGGCGATCAGGCGCAATGACGGCAGCACACTGGACGGCATGTAGGCGTAACGGCGAGTACCGTTCGCCGAATTGATCACGTTGACGAAACCATCGTTGGCGTTGACCACCAGGCTGGTGTTCATATTCGCAGCCTTGGTGGCCAGGTAAGTGCTGTAGCTGGTGTCACCGGAAAGATCGGAGGCGGTTTTGTCTGATGGCGAAGCCAGCACCAGCGGCGAATTGATGATGTCGCCGAGCAGCACGCTGCGCACTTTCAGCCCGGCCTTGTTCGTGCCCTTACTCCACTCCACCAGATCAATGCCACTGATACCGGTGGGCAATCCCTGACTCAGCGTGGTCTGCTGGGCCGGGGAAAAGTTGCCGTAAGCCAGGGTTACCGCTGCGTTGCTCAGGGTATTCCATGACTGAAAGGTCGCGGCGGTGGCGGCTGGCACGATGGTGGTGTCGGTCGTCCACTGCGCCGCCGAGGTATTGACCGTCCCGGTCGAGGTGAACCCAAACGACTTGATCGTGCCGCGCCAGTCCTTGGGGTCATAAGTGGTTTGATAAAAGCTGCTGCTGGACGTCAGTGTGGTTCCGCTGGTGACTCCCGCGCCGCCGGAGCCGGCCTTGGACGTGATGTCGCTCAGCGCCGAGGATAAGGCGGCGTTGAGCCCGGTACTGTCGGTCGCCTGGTAATACCTGCCCTGTCCATAACTGGCGGCGTCCGACAGCATGTCATTATCGGCGGTGAAACCCACGGTGTAGGTGTTCATGTTCTGTTTGGGAAAATCCACCGCATTCCAGCTCTTACCCGCTGCGTCGGTGCCGGTCGAACGCATATCGATGTCAAAGGCAAACTTGGCGATGTCATCCAGATACAGCGTATCCCCTTCACCATCACCGTTAAGGTTGTTGCCGTCATTGTTGACGCCATCCCAGTTCGGCAAACGGCTGCCGCCCAGTGGGTCATTGGTGGGGAAAGTACGGTCGAAGGTCGGCAAGCCGTCGGTGATCACCACACCATAGTTTTTCTGGCAGCGGTACTGAATCGGGCTGGTGTAGGTGGTCGGTGTGCTGTTGTAGTACGGCGCCATGCCACGCATGTAACGAGTGATTTCGTAATAGGTTTCCGCCAACGGCGTGTTGGCCACGGCGCTCAAACCGTTGATGGAAGAGATCAGTGCGTTGTAATTGGAGTCGGCCTGGGCTTGAGTCACGCTGCCGGACACCGGCGACAAATCGCTGATCGCACGAGCAATGAAACCGCCATTGCCGGAATTGTTGCTGGTGGCCGGATTGAATGTCGACAGACCCATACGCAACGTGCGGTTGCTGCTGACCAATGCCGTGGAGACGTTGCGCGCGACGTTGATGCGGTAGTCGTTGGGAATCGCCCCGGTGGTGAAATCGCGTGTGCCGTTGTTGATGGCCAGGCCGAATACGTAGGAAATGTAATCCCCTGAGTAACGCGTATTGCCGCTGCCGACCGGATCCGGCAGCTTCAGGCACAACGGCGCCAGACTGTTGTTATAGAACGCATAGGCGCCGCCGGAGCAACCTGATGTCGGCAGGCTGGACAGAAAGATCGTATCGCCGGTAATCGCTGTCGAACTCAGGCACAGGCCAAGTAAGGCGTTGCATTGCCGGGCCGGGGTGAAATTGTCGGTGGGGTCAAAACCGGTCGCATAGATGATGCTGTTCATACTCCCCGAATCGTCGATCAGCAGCATGACGTTCGGTGGTACCGCTGCCGCACTCAACAGCGGCGAATCGGAAGGCGTGAACGCATACGCCGGCGCGGCCAGATAACAGCTCAGCAGCATGCCGATCCATAGTGATATGCAGCGCTCAATACTTCGCATAAACACTCTCCACTACGCTACGCGAAGTGCCGGCGATGCCGACCGCTGTAACCCGATACAACGTCGCCGAGGTGTTGCTCGGTACGTTCACGGCCGTCAGAGTCGTACCGATGTTCTGTACTCCATAGAATCCATTGCCGGCCGCAATCCAGGTCACCCCGGAAGTCGAATTGAGTCCCGCCGCGCTGACCACCGACGACTCCGCCGGCGGCGCGCATTGCGTGGTACCGCTGCATACAGCCAGCGAATAACTGTCCAGTTGCACCGCACTTTCGCCAATGCGCAACGCCGCCTCGGCAGTCTGGAACGACTGATTGCGCAGGCTCACGCTGCCGGCCATTTTTTCCTGCAGGTTGGCGCTCTGCATCGACGACAGACCAATCAGGGTCAGTAACAACAGGAATACCAGACTGACCAGCAAGACCATGCCGTGCTGCGCCTGACGGGTGTGGAGAGTCATCCTCATCGCTGCGCCCCTCACTGCAAGCGGTTGCGCAAAGCGGCAACCACGTTGAAGGTTTGATTGCGCACCCGGTTGTTCGGGTCGGTGAGGGTCAGGCTCAGGCGCACACTGCGGATGCGCGCCGGATCACTGGGATTGGCGCTGTAAGTCGAAGCGGCCACATCCGTTGCCGAACTGGCCAGACCGAACATCACGGTGAACGCACTGACGTTGTTCACCAGCACCTGCTGCGCAGGATTGCCGCTGCCGGTGCCCATGAGAATCTGATTGTTGCTGAAGCTGTAGATCAGACGCCGGATCGGGAACGCGATCTGCCCGCTCGCCGGGGAGCGCAAGCCGGTATAGGCCGTTGCGCTGTTGCGGCAATCGGAGACCACGGTCCAGGTTGGCGTGCCCCCGCCGCTGCCGATATCGGCAGTGACCAGCGTCAGTTTGAGGTTGGCATTGTCCCAGTTGATCGGCGTGACCTGCGCAGCGTTGAAGTCGCCCGCACTGCTCGAATCGGTAATGGTGCCAAGACAGCCGAACATCCCGACCATGCGAATTTCCTGAATCATCTTGCTCAACACAAACCGTGCGTCTTCCTGCATCGCCGCGGCAGTGTTCTGGCTGACATAAGTATTTTTCGCCGCGATGAAAATCTGCACCACGCCCAGCACCACGATGAGCCCCAGTGCCAAAGCAATAAGTAATTCGATCAGACCGAATCCACGGTTTCGCTGCTTCATGGCGTGGCCACCGGATCAACCGCAGCGCGGCTGGTCAGGACAAAGCTGCGCTGGGCGCTGGCGGTGTTGGCGGCTCGCGCATCGCTCCAGTTGATGGTGATGGTGTAGACGCGCTGATTGAGGGTGATGCTGCCAGTCGCGGTCGGCCCACCGAAGTTGGTGATGTTGGTAGTGAAATCGTAGAGGTCCTGATCGCGGGCAACGCTCAGATTGCCCGAGGTCGGCGGCGTGGCGGTGTAGTCGGCGCCGGAGTTGGCGCGGATGCGGTCCATCATGTCGTAGGCAATGAAACTGGCCTGACTGGTCATCCGTGAGCTATCGGTGTACTTCAGCGCATTCAGTTGCACCGCTGCCGCGCCGAGCAGCCCGACCGTCAGAATCAGCAACGCGACCAGCACCTCGATCAGCGTCATGCCGTGCTGTGCATTTTTGCTCCCTGCCCTCATCCGCAACTTCCACCCAATTGAATTCGTCCGTTCAAACACACGTTCAGCGTCCTGCTTTGCGTTCCCAACGTGTAACTGATGACCACCGCCGTCGACGGCGCCGCCAGACCGCCAAGGTTGTTGAAATCCAGTGCGGTCACTCCTGAGGGTAGCGTCAGAGTCGCACCACTGCTCATCGCGGGAACAACCCGCAACACATTGGCCGGAGTGCCAGTACTGTCATAAACCGCCAGTTCACCGGTCCAGACGCTGCCGCCGGCAGTCGGGCGCAGGCGCAAGGTAGTACCTCGATTGATGGCTTCGAGCCTGGCGAAATTGATCGCCCGTTGCAGATCGCCCATCTCGGTATCAGCCTTGCTGCCCTGTACCGAACGGGTGAACGCCGGCACCGCCAGGGTAATCAGGATCACAAAGATCGCGATCGCAACCAACAACTCGATCAGCGTGAAACCTTTTGTACGAAGATCCATCGATGCCCTCCGTTGCCGTCGGCTATACCTGCTTCTACACGCTAGAACATTCAACCGGCCCGCGTCGGTTGATTTGCCCTGCCCGGCGCACGGAGCGCGCCGCACATCACACTCCATGGAGGGAGTTTTCATGCCGCAACAGGGTTTCAGCCTGATAGAACTGCTTATGGGACTGGCGATTGGCGCAATTGTTCTGCTGCTGGTCAGTCCGGCGTTCGCCACGCTCAGAGAATCGAACCATCGGGATCAAGCGGCGCAATCGCTGCTCGATGGCCTGCGTAACGCTCGCACACTGGCCATCACGCGCAATCAGAGCGTGGTGATTCATGGCATCAACGGCGACTGGAGTCAGGGCTGGCGAATCATTCTGGATATCAGCGGCAAAGGGCCGAAGGACAGCAGCAATCCGCTGCTGCAAGAGCGTGCGAGTGACACGCAGGTGCCGATTGTCGGCAATTGGTCGGTGAGTCGTTACGTACGTTTCAGCAGTCTGGGGCAACCACTGATGCCCGGGCGGGCGTTTCAGGCTGGGACATTACATGTCTGCTCGGCTCGCGAGCCGGTCAGTCAGCGCCAGATAGTACTGGCGGCGACCGGTCGCGTGCGCCTGAACAGTCAAGAGACTGAGCAGGCGCTGTGTCAAAAAACCGAAAACGTCAGATCGAACGCACGCGCAGCTCTTTAGGCATCGAGAACGTAATGTTCTCTTCACGCCCGGCCAGTTCATCGGCACCGGTAGCGCCCCAGGCCTGCAATTGCTGAATCACGCCGCGCACCAGTACCTCCGGCGCGGAAGCACCGGCGGTAATGCCGATACGCTCAACGCCATCGAACCAGCTCTTTTGCAGGTCTTCGGCACCGTCGATCAGGTAGGCCGGTGTGGCCATGCGCTCGGCGAGTTCACGCAGACGATTGGAGTTGGAGCTGTTCGGGCTGCCGACCACCAACACCACGTCGCACTCGTCAGCCAATTGCTTGACCGCGTCCTGACGGTTTTGCGTGGCGTAGCAGATATCGTCCTTGCGCGGGCCGCCGATAGCCGGGAAGCGCGTGCGCAGCGCATCGATGACACGACTGGTATCGTCCATCGACAGCGTGGTCTGGGTGACGAAAGCCAGTTTGTCCGGGTTGTGCACCTGCAATTCGGCGACGTCTTTCTCGTCTTCAACGAGGTAGATCGCGCCGCCATTGCTGCCGTCGTACTGGCCCATGGTGCCTTCGACTTCCGGGTGACCGGCGTGACCGATCAGGATGCACTCACGACCGTCGCGGCTGTATTTCGCCACTTCGATGTGCACCTTGGTCACCAGCGGGCAAGTGGCGTCGAATACTTTCAGGCCACGGCCGGCGGCTTCGGTGCGCACGGCTTGGGAAACACCGTGAGCACTGAAAATCACGATGACGTCGTCCGGCACCTGATCCAGCTCCTCGACGAAGATCGCCCCGCGACTACGCAGGTCTTCAACGACAAACTTGTTGTGCACCACTTCGTGACGCACGTAGATCGGCGGCCCGAAGACTTCCAGGGCGCGGTTGACGATTTCGATCGCCCGGTCCACGCCGGCGCAGAAGCCACGGGGGTTGGCGAGTTTGATTTGCATGCTGTGCCTCGTGTCTTGCGCGCGAAAACAATGAATTACTAATTGTGGGAGCGAGCCTGCTCGCGAAAGCTGACTGACATTCAACACTGATGTCGCCTGACACACCGCATTCGCGAGCAGGCTCGCTCCCACATTTTTACAGCGCTTTAACGTTGATGATCTCGACGTCAAAGGTCAGCGTCTTGCCCGCCAGCGGGTGGTTGAAGTCGATGGTCACTTGCGTGTCGTCGAACTCTTTCACCACACCCGGCAGCTCAGTATTGGCCGCATCGTTGAAGATCACCAGCAAACCCGGTGACAACTCCATGTCGACGAACTGCGAACGCGGAATGATCTGCACGTTCTGCGGGTTCGGCTGGCCGAAGGCGTTTTCCGGCTCGACGGTCAGCGTGCGCTTGTCGCCGGCCTTGAAGCCGAACAGCGCTGCTTCGAAACCCGGCAGCAGGTTGCCGTCGCCGACCTTGAAGGTCGCCGGGGCTTTGTCGAACGTACTGTCGACGGTGTCGCCGTTCTCCAGGCGCAATGCAAAGTGCAAGGTGACTTCCGTGTTCTGGCCGATGCGTTGCTCAGCCAATACCTGTTCAGTCATGAACGGCTTCTCCGGTCTTTTTACTTTTGAACATATCCAGTGCCAGCATCACCGCGCCAACGGTAATCGCGCTGTCGGCGAAGTTGAACGCCGGGAAGTACCAGCGGTTCTGCCAGTGCACCAGAATGAAATCGATCACATGGCCCAAGGCAATGCGGTCATACAGATTGCCCAGCGCGCCGCCCAATACCAGCGCCAGCGCGACGGCCAGCCAGGTTTCGTTGCGGCCCAGACGCTTGAGCCAGACCACCAGCACCGCACTGACCACAATCGCGATCAGGGCAAACAGCCAGCGCTGCCAGCCGGAGCTGTCAGCCAAAAAGCTGAAAGCAGCGCCGGTGTTGTAAGCCAGGGTCCAGCTGAAGTAATCGGGAATGATCACGATCTGCTGGAACATTTCGAGCTTGCCTTCGAAGTAGAACTTGCTGGCCTGGTCGATGACCAGAACCAGCAAACTCAACCACAGCCAGCTCAACCGTCCGAAACGGCCAACGGCATTAGGCATAGTGACGAACCTCGCCAGCGCCGCTGATGTTGTCGACGCAACGACCGCAGATTTCCGGATGCTCCGGGTTCACGCCGACGTCTTCGCGGCAGTGCCAGCAACGGGCGCACTTCGGGAAGGCCGATTTGACGATCTTCAGCTTCAGGCCGCTGACTTCAGTCACTACCGCATCAGCCGGTGCCTGAACGAACGGCGCAACGCTTGCGGTCGAAGTGATCAGGACAAAGCGCAGTTCGTTGCTCAGCTTGGCCAGATCGGCGCTCAGGGCGTCTTCGGCGTACAGCGTCACTTCGGCTTGCAGGTTGCCACCGACAGCTTTCGCTGCGCGCTGGATTTCCATTTCTTTGTTGACCGCTACTTTGACCGCCATCACGCGTTCCCAGTAGTCGCGACCCAGTTCCACGTCAGCCGGCAGTTCGGTCAGGCCTTCGTACCAGGTGTTGAGCATCACCGATTCGTTACGCTCGCCCGGCAGGTATTCCCACAGTTCGTCAGCAGTAAAGGCGAGGATCGGCGCGATCCAGCGCACCAGCGCTTCGGAGATATGGAACAGCGCGGTTTGCGCCGAACGGCGGGCCTTGCTGTTGGCGCCAGTGGTGTACTGACGGTCCTTGATGATGTCGAGGTAGAAACCGCCCAGCTCCTGCACGCAGAAGTTGTGGATCTTCGAGTAGACGTTCCAGAAACGGTATTCGCCGTAGTGCTCTTGCAGCTCGCGCTGCAGCAGCAAGGTGCGGTCGACCGCCCAACGATCCAGCGCGAGCATTTCTTCGGCCGGAAGGATGTCGGTGGCCGGGTTGAAGCCGGTCAGGTTCGAGAGCAGGAAACGCGCGGTGTTACGGATACGACGATAGGCGTCCGCACTGCGCTGCAGGATCTGGTCGGAAACCGCCATTTCGCCGGAGTAGTCGGTCGAAGCCACCCACAGACGCATGATGTCGGCGCCCAGGGTGTCGTTGACCTTCTGCGGCGCGATCACGTTGCCCAGCGATTTGGACATCTTGCGGCCGGCTTCGTCGACGGTGAAACCGTGGGTCAGCAGTTCGCGGTACGGCGCGTGGTTGTCGATGGCGCAACCGGTCAGCAGCGACGAGTGGAACCAGCCACGGTGTTGGTCGGAACCTTCCAGATACAGGTCGGCACGCGGGCCGCTCTCGTGGCCCATGGGGTGCGAACCGCGCAGGACGTGCCAGTGCGTGGTGCCCGAATCGAACCAGACGTCGAGGGTGTCGCTGATCTTGTCGTACAGCGGCGCTTCGTCGCCGAGCAGTTCGGCAGCGTCCATCTTGAACCAGGCTTCGATGCCTTCGACTTCAACGCGTTTGGCGACTTCTTCCATCAGCTCGACGGTGCGTGGGTGCAGTTCGCCGCTTTCCTTGTTGAGGAAGAACGGGATCGGCACGCCCCAGTTACGTTGACGCGAGATGCACCAGTCCGGACGGTTGGCGATCATCGAGTGCAGGCGCGCCTGGCCCCAGGCCGGAACGAACTTGGTGTCCTCAATGGCTTTGAGCGAGCGCACACGCAGGGTGTCACCGCTGGTTGGCTCTTTATCCATGCCGATGAACCACTGCGCGGTGGCGCGGTAGATCAGCGGGGTTTTGTGACGCCAGCAGTGCATGTAGCTGTGTTCGATGACGGTGGTGTGCATCAGCGCACCGACTTCGGTCAGCTTGTCGACGATGGCCGGGTTGGCCTTCCAGATGAACTGACCGCCGAAGAACTCCAGCGACGGCACGTACACGCCGTTGCTCTGCACCGGGTTGAGGATGTCGTCGTTGACCATGCCGTATTTCTTGCAGGTCACGAAGTCGTCCACGCCGTAGGCCGGAGCGGAGTGAACCACACCGGTGCCAGCGCCCAGTTCGACGTAGTCAGCCAGGTACACCGGCGACAGACGGTCGTAGAACGGGTGACGGAAGTTGATCAGTTCCAGCTGTTTACCGGTGGTGGTGGCGATGACCGAACCTTCCAGGCTGTAACGCGCCAGGCAGGCCTCGACCAGCTCTTCAGCCAGTACCAGCAGCTTGTCGCCGACATCAACCAACGCGTAGTTGAATTCCGGGTGCACGTTGAGCGCCTGGTTGGCCGGGATGGTCCACGGGGTGGTGGTCCAGATCACGATCGAGGCAGGTTTGCCCAGCGACGGCAGACCGAACGCGGCAGCCAGTTGGGCTTCGTCAGCGATCGGGAAGGCCACGTCGATGGTCGAGGACTTTTTGTTCTCGTACTCGACTTCCGCTTCAGCCAAAGCCGAACCGCAGTCGAAGCACCAGTTCACAGGCTTCAAGCCCTTGAACACGAAACCGCCCTTGACGATTTCCGCGAGGGCGCGGATTTCACCGGCCTCGTTCTTGAAATCCATGGTCTTGTACGGGTTGGCCCAATCGCCCAGCACGCCGAGACGGATGAATTCGGACTTCTGCCCTTCGATCTGCTCGGTGGCGTAGGCACGGCACAGTTCGCGGGTCTTGTCCGCGCCCAGATTTTTGCCGTGGGTCACTTCAACCTTGTGCTCGATCGGCAGGCCGTGGCAGTCCCAACCCGGAACATACGGCGCGTCGAAGCCCGACAGGGTCTTCGAGCGGATGATCATGTCCTTGAGAATCTTGTTCAGTGCGTGACCGATGTGGATCGTGCCGTTGGCATACGGAGGGCCGTCATGCAAAACGAACTTCGGACGATCCTTGCCAATCTCGCGCAACTTTCCGTACAGGCCAATACTGTCCCAGCGCTGCAGGATCTGCGGTTCGCGCTGTGGCAGGCCGGCCTTCATTGGGAAGGCGGTGTCCGGAAGGTTAAGCGTGGCTTTATAGTCGGTCATTTAAGGCTCTTCATTAGCGATGGGCGCTAGGTGCGGCTAGTGCACGGGCGGTGGCGACATCCGCATTGATCGCCGTTTTCAATGCCTCCAGGGAGGCGAAGCGCTGCTCTTCACGCAGCTTTTGGTGGAAAACCACCGTCAAACGCCGGTCATACAGATCGCCGGCAAAATCTAAAAGATGGACTTCAAGGTGGGCCTTGCCATCACCTTGCACCGTAGGCCGTACGCCGATATTGGCGACACCGGGCCAGGTCTTGCCGTCGATATCGACATCCACCAGGTACACCCCGGTGAACGGCACGCGACGACGCTTGAGTTGAATGTTCGCAGTCGGCGTACCCAGTTGCCGGGCCAGCTTCTGGCCATGCAGCACGCGACCGGCGATGCGGTACGGGCGGCCGAGCAAACGTTCGGCCAAGGCAAAATCGGCGGCGGCCAAGGCGTTGCGCACTTGTGTGCTGCTGACGCGAATGCCGTCCAGCTCGACGGTTTGTGCCGCTTCGACGGTAAAACCGTGCATCTGCCCGGCCTGCATCAGAAAATCGAAATCGCCGAGGCGGTCGCAGCCGAAGCGGAAATCATCACCGACTTCCAGGTGCTGCACGCCGAGGCCATCGACGAGGATGGTGTCGACGAATTCGCTGGCGCTGAGCTTGCTCAAGCGCTGGTTGAACGCCAGGCACAAGACCCGGTCAACGCCTTCGGCCGCCAGCAGTTGCAGCTTGTCGCGCAACCTTGCCAGACGCGCCGGCGCAGTCTCGGGGGCAAAGAACTCCCGTGGCTGCGGCTCGAAAATCACCACGCAGCTGGGTACGCCCAACTCGAGCGCACGCTCACGCAGTCGGGCCAGGATAGCCTGGTGACCACGGTGAACACCGTCAAAGTTGCCAATAGTGGCGACGCAGCCCCGATGCTGGGGGCGCAAGTTGTGGAGGCCTCGAACCAGCTGCATAACGCGCTTCTTGCTCATAAAGTGGTCGATTATAACCACACCAGACGGTCGACGACAGGCAACACCGTAACGCAAAGTGAACGAGCCGACAAAACTGCCGGCCCGGGCCTGCTTATAAAGGGTAAAACCTTAGCTCAAGGCCTTGCGATTGAAGTCTCGCAGGCGGAAACCGAGCAGCAGCAACATACCGAAATAAGCGACCACGCCCGCCGCGACCAATGCGCCCAGACGCAGAAAGCGCTCAAGCATGTGCCCCTGATCCCACGCCGGCATGAAATGCATGCCCAGCAACAGCACTGCCGACATCACCGCCACCGCGATAACCAGTTTGAAACCGAACTTGGCCCAGCCCGGCTGCGGCTGATACATCTGCTGCTTGCGCAGTTGATAGAACAGCAATCCGGCGTTGAGACAGGCACCGGCACTGATCGCCAGTGCCAGCCCCGCGTGCGCCAACGGGCCAATCAGCACCAGGTTGAACAACTGAGTAACCACCAGGGTGAATATTGCGATTTTTACCGGCGTACGGATGTTCTGTTGCGCATAAAAGCCCGGCGCCAGAACCTTGATCACGATAATCCCGAGCAAACCGACAGAGTAAGCAATCAATGCGCGCTGAGTCATTTCGGCGTCGAAGCCACTGAACTGACCGTACTGGAATAACGAAACCGTCAGCGGCTCGGCGAGAATCCCCAGCGCCAGCGCACAGGGCAGCACCAGCACAAAGCACAGGCGCAGGCCCCAATCGAGAATCCGCGAATATTCGTGGCGATCTTTGCTCGCGTAAGTTTTCGCCAGGGTCGGCAGCAGGATTGTGCCCAGCGCCACACCCAGTACGCCGGATGGCAACTCCATCAGGCGGTCGGCGTAATACATCCACGACACCGAGCCTGCGACCAGAAACGAGGCGAAGATGGTGTTGATGATCAGCGAGATCTGGCTGACCGAGACGCCGAGAATCGCCGGCAGCATCTGCTTCATTACGCGCCAGACGCCGGTATCGCGCAGATTCAGACGCGGCAGTACCAGCATGCCGATCTTTTTCAGGTGCGGCAGTTGGTAGAGCAATTGCGCCAGACCACCGACCAGCACCGCCCAACCGAGCGCCATCACCGGCGGGTCAAAGTATGGTGTGAGGAACAGCGAAAACACGATCATGCTGACGTTAAGCAGAGTCGGCACGAAGGCCGGCACGGAGAAACGGTTCCAGGTATTGAGAATCGCGCCCGCCAGTGAGGACAGGGAGATCAGCAATATATAAGGGAAGGTCACCCGCAACAGATCAGAAGTGAGCTGGAATTTTTCCGGCGTGTCGGTAAAACCCGGAGCCGTAGCCCAGATCACCCAGGGTGCGGCAATCATGCCCAGCGCAGTCACCACCGCCAGCACCAGTGTCAGCAAACCCGAGACATAGGCAATGAACGTACGGGTTGCCTCTTCACCTTGCTGGCTTTTGTATTCAGCGAGAATCGGCACAAAAGCCTGAGAGAAAGCACCCTCGGCGAAGATTCGTCGCAACAGATTGGGCAGTTTGAAGGCAATAAAGAAGGCATCCGTCGCCATCCCGGCGCCGAATGTACGGGCAATCAGCGTGTCACGAACAAAGCCCAGAATCCGGGAAAGCATCGTGATAGAGCTGACGGCGGCCAACGATTTGAGCAGATTCATTGAGGGAATTTGTGCCTGTCGATAAACAGCAGGCGAACAAAGCGCCTACTTGTGCGATACTCCGCGCCGCAGCAGCACAGAGCCAAAGCTCGCGAGTTTACAGGTCAAGCGCCGGAAATAAATATCCCGCCTCTTTATACCTACCACTTAGCGGAACGTTTCAAGTGCCCTTGACAAGACTTCAACTCATCGGCATGATTCGCGGCCTATTTTGTTTGCTATTTCCTAAAAAGTCTTTCGAGGAGCTCGACGGTGGCCAACTCACCTTCCGCCAAAAAACGTGCAAAACAGGCTGAGAAGCGTCGCAGCCACAACGCCAGCCTGCGTTCCATGGTTCGCACCTACATCAAGAATGTAGTTAAAGCCATCGACGCAAAAGACGCTGAAAAAGCTCAAGCTGCATACGTTCTGGCTGTGCCAGTTATCGACCGTATGGCCGATAAAGGCATCATCCACAAGAACAAGGCTGCTCGCCATAAGAGCCGTCTGAATGGCCACGTCAAAGCACTGAAAGAAGCTGCTTAATCCGACGTAGTCATTAAAAAACCGACCTTAGGGTCGGTTTTTTATTGCCTGTGATTTAACAAATCCCAGCGCAAAAAAAATGTAGGAGTGAGCCTGCTCGCGATAGCGGTGTCACAGTCAATAATTGCATCGACTGACACACCGCTATCGCGAGCAGCCCCACTCCTACAGTTGGTTTCGCGGCGTTATTGCTGGACCGGCACCCACGGCAGGATCGGGATGGCGGTCACGGCATTCTGCGGACTGCCTTCGATCAAGCGGTCGCTGTAGACCAGATACACCAGCGTGTTGCGCTTCTTGTCGAGGAAACGCACCACCTGCATGGTCTTGAATACCAGCGAAGTGCGCTCCTTGAACACCTCATCGCCATCCTTCAGATCACCCTTGAACTTGATCGGACCAACCTGGCGACAGGCGATCGACGCCTCGGCGCGATCCTCAGCCAGACCGAGACCGCCCTTCACACCGCCCGTCTTGGCGCGCGACAGGTAACAGGTCACCCCTTCGACTTTCGGATCATCGAAAGCCTCGACCACAATGCGGTCGTTCGGGCCGACAAACTTGAACACCGTCGACACCTGACCGATTTCCTCGGCCGAGGCGAGCAATGGCATTGCCATCAGCAAGCCCAACAATCCTTTCGCTAAACGCATCGAGTTTTCCTTAGACCAGAATCAGGTTGTCACGGTGAACCAGTTCCGGCTCCGCCATGTAACCGAGCAAACCGACAATCGCATCCGACGACTGACCGATGATTTTTTGCGCTTCCAGCGCACTGTAGTTAGCCAGGCCCCGGGCAATCTCACGACCGTCAGGCGCCACACAGACGACCATTTCGCCGCGGCGGAAACTGCCCTGCACCAACTTCACACCGACAGGCAGCAGGCTTTTATTGCCCTTGGACAACGCCGACACCGCCCCCTCATCCAGCACCAGGG
The DNA here is from genome assembly GCF_000282235.1 of Pseudomonas sp. GM24. NCBI lineage: Bacteria > Pseudomonadati > Pseudomonadota > Gammaproteobacteria > Pseudomonadales > Pseudomonadaceae > Pseudomonas > Pseudomonas sp. GM24. The sequence continues at coordinate 39,056 of NZ_AKJR01000055.1, forward strand.
TGCCGCGAGTTTGCAGATGCCCGGCCAGCCATTGCTTGCGCGCCGCGAGCATGCCGCGCTCAGGCGACAGCAAGGTGCCAATGCGCTCACCCGCTTTCAGGCGATCAAGCACGCGCTCAAGACGCCCACCGACAATGATGGTGTGCGCACCGGAACGCGCAGCCAGTCGCGCCGCACGCAGCTTGGTCTGCATGCCGCCGCGCCCCAGCGCACCACCCGTGCCGCCCGCTACCGCATCGAGGCTCGGATCATCGGCGCGCGCTTCGTAAATCAGCTGCGCTTCAGGGTTGTTACGCGGATCAGCGTCGAACATGCCGTCGCGATCGGTCAGGATCACCAGCAGATCCGCCTCGACCAGATTCGCCACCAACGCCGCCAGCGTGTCGTTGTCGCCGAAACGGATTTCATCAGTGACCACAGTATCGTTTTCGTTGATCACCGGGATGACTTTCAGCTCGACCAGTGCGCGCAAGGTGCTGCGAGCGTTCAGGTAGCGCTTGCGGTCGGACAGGTCGTCGTGCGTCAGGAGAATCTGTGCAGTGTGCCGGCCATGCTCGGCGAAGCTCGACTCCCACGCCTGCACCAGGCCCATCTGACCAATAGCAGCGGCCGCCTGGAGCTCGTGCATCGCACTGGGTCGTGCGGTCCAGCCCAAACGACTCATGCCGGCGGCCACTGCCCCGGAGGACACCAGCACCAACTCGACGCCAGCCTCATGCAAAGCCACCATCTGCTCGACCCAGACACTCATTGCCGCGCGATCCAGCCCTTTGCCATCAGCTGTCAGCAAAGCGCTGCCGATCTTCACGACCCAACGCTGCGCACCTGTCACCTTGCTCCGCATCATCTTCAACCTTAGCTTGAGGGCAGCGCGACCCAGCGCTGCCCATGACGTTATTTGTGACTTGCGATTTCCAGATACTAAAACGCCGCTCGATTGAGCGGCGCCATAGAAAAACGGCTTGCAGCGATGATAACACCGCCCTGAGATGAAGACTCAGCAGACACCAGCGATCTTCTGAAGGTCAAAAGATCGCAGCCTGCGGCAGCTCATACCCAACGAATCAGTCACGCACGTAAATGATTTCCGGACCGTCTTCGTCATCCACATCTTCTTCGTCCCAATCATCGTCGCCGATGTCATGGACCGACTTCACGCCACTGCGACGCAGGGCACGCTTGTCATCCAGCGCCTGCAGTTGCGCGCGCGCTTCGTCTTCGATGCGCTGATCGAGGTCGGCCAGTTCTTCCTTGTAAGCCGGGTCATTGGCCAGGCGATCGGCGCGATCTTCCATGTAACGCATGATGTCGTGGCACAGACGCTCGGTACCGATCTTGGCGATGGCCGAGATCACGTAGACCGGACCGGTCCACTCGAGGCGATCAACGATTTCCTTGACGCGCTCATCGTGATCCTCCTCAAGGATCTGGTCGCACTTGTTCAGTACCAGCCAACGATCACGCTCAGCCAGGGACGGGCTGAACTTGATCAGCTCGTTGACGATCACTTCCGCCGCGTCCGGTGCACTGGAATCATCCAGCGGCGCCATGTCGACGAGGTGCAGCAGCAGACGCGTACGCGCCAAGTGCTTGAGGAAGCGAATACCCAGACCGGCACCGTCGGAAGCACCTTCGATCAGACCCGGAATGTCGGCAATGACGAAGCTCTTCCAGCGATCAACGCTGACCACACCGAGGTTCGGCACCAGCGTGGTGAACGGGTAGTCGGCGACTTTCGGCTTTGCGGCCGATACGGAACGGATAAAGGTACTTTTACCGGCGTTCGGCAAGCCCAGCAGACCGACGTCAGCCAGGACTTTCATTTCCAGCTTCAGGTCGCGCTGCTCACCCGGCTTACCCGGAGTGGTCTGACGCGGCGCACGGTTGGTACTGGATTTGAAACGGGTGTTACCCAGACCGTGCCAACCGCCCTGCACGACCATCAGCTTCTGGCCAGCCTTGGTCAGGTCGCCAATCACTTCCTGGGTAGCAGAGTCGATCACCGTGGTGCCGACCGGCACGCGCAGGATCAGGTCTTCGCCTTTTTTACCGGTGCAGTCAGTGCTGCCGCCGTTGGAACCACGCTCGGCATCGAAGTGCCGGGTGTAACGGTAGTCGACCAGGGTGTTGAGGTTTTCATCGGCCATCATGTAGATGGAACCGCCATCACCACCATCACCGCCGTTCGGGCCACCGTTTTCGATGAACTTTTCCCGACGGAAACTCATGGCGCCATTGCCGCCGTCACCAGCCTTTACGCGAATCGATACTTCATCAACAAACTTCATAACCAACGCCTCTCGCCATACGGACGAGCCGAAAAACAATCAAGACATAAGACTCTTGCAAAAATGAGCGCAGCGACCCCAAAACACGACATGTATCGCACGCCGACAGCCCATACAAACAGTTTTGCAAGAGACTCACCCCACAAACGAAAAAGCCCCGTCGCAAGACAGGGCTCTTCCAGCGATCTCGCGATTAAGCCGCGATTACGCTCACGTAACGGCGGTTGAAAGCGCCTTTTACTTCAAACTTGATCACGCCTTCGATTTTCGCGAAAAGGGTGTGATCTTTACCCATGCCAACGCCGTAACCAGCGTGGAATTGGGTGCCGCGCTGACGCACGATGATGTTGCCGGCCTTGATGACCTGGCCGCCATACATCTTCACGCCAAGGCGTTTGGCTTCTGAGTCGCGACCGTTACGGGTACTACCACCAGCTTTTTTGTGTGCCATGAGTCAATTCTCCTAGTGAGGAATTAGGCTGAAATTAAGCCTGAATACCGGTGATTTTGATCTCGGTGTACCACTGGCGGTGGCCCATACGCTTCATGTGGTGCTTACGGCGACGGAACTTGATGATGCGGACTTTATCGTGACGACCTTGGGAGATCACTTCAGCCACAACGGTAGCGCCAGCAACAACTGGAGCGCCGATATTCACGTCGTCGCCATTGGCAACCAACAGAACGCGATCAAAGGTAACGGATTCGCCGGTAGCGATTTCCAGTTTTTCGATCTTCAGGTATTCACCTGGGGCGACTTTGTACTGCTTGCCGCCAGTAACGATTACTGCATAAGACATGGTATTTCTCCGATAATCCTGCTCACCCAGCTCTTTATAAGAAGAGGTATTGGCTGGCATGGCTGCATTAGGCTGGAAGGCCCGTTGCAATTGCGTAAGGCAGGTGCTGCCCAGGAAGTTCAGGGTGCGCGATTGTACGCAAGGCGCGGCAGCCTTGCAAGTAGCCGTCCATCGCGCCTTGACAGGTCTGGACGGGGGTCCTAGCATGCCGCGCAACCCTTCTGGAGCGACTCTCGCTGATGCAACCCCAAGCTTTCTACCGCGCGGTGGCGGACGATTTTAGCGCCGTCGACGGCATCATCAAGAAGCAGCTGACTTCCCGAGTACCGCTGGTATCGAAAATCGGCGATTACATTACCTCGGCCGGCGGCAAACGTCTGCGTCCTTTATTAGTGTTGCTGTGTGGCAAGGCCCTGGGTCGCGAAGGCGACGACATGCGTCTGCTGGCCGCCACCATCGAATTCCTGCACACCGCCACTCTGCTGCATGACGACGTGGTCGACATGTCCGGCATGCGCCGTGGCCGTTCGACCGCTAACGCCATGTGGGGCAACGCCCCGAGCGTGCTGGTCGGCGACTTCCTGTATTCGCGCTCGTTCGAAATGATGGTCGAACTGGGCTCGATGCCGGTGATGAAGATCCTCTCCCAGGCCACGCGCATCATCGCCGAAGGCGAAGTGCTGCAACTGTCCAAGGTGCGCGACGCCAGCACCACCGAAGAAACCTACATGGAAGTCATACGCGGCAAGACCGCGATGCTCTTCGAAGCCTCAACCCACAGTGCTGCCGCACTGGCCGGCGCTACCGCCGAACAGAGCGAAGCGCTGCGCACATTTGGTGATCACCTCGGTGTGGCGTTCCAGTTGGTCGACGACCTGCTCGACTACAAGGGTGACGCCGAAACCCTGGGCAAGAACGTCGGTGACGATCTGGCCGAAGGCAAACCGACCCTGCCGCTGATCTACACCATGCGCGAAGGCACGCCGGAACAGGCTGCACTGGTACGTCAGGCGATCCAGAAAGGCGGGATCGAAGACCTGGAAAGCATCCGTATTGCCGTAGAAGCTTCCGGTTCGCTGGAGTACACCGCGCAACTGGCCCGTGATTATGTGGCCCGTGCGATCAAGTGCCTTGAGGCGCTGCCGGCCAGTGAATATCGGGATGCACTGGTTGAACTGAGCGAGTTTGCGGTCGCCCGTACGCACTGATATCGCTGAAGCAAGATCAAAAGATCGCAGCCTTCGGCAGCTCCTACAGGGGTTGTCGACGCTGCGATCTTTTGCTTTTGACTGCCTGAAAAGCTAAAACCCTATACAATGTGCGACTTTTAGCGATCCATACCCAAGGAGCCTTAGTGAGCACGTTGCCACCCTGCCCAAAATGCAATTCCGAATACACCTACGAAGACGGTAGCCAACTGGTGTGCCCGGAGTGCGCCCACGAGTGGTCCGCCAGCGGCGAAACCGAAGTGGCGTCCGATGATGCCGTGAAGAAAGATTCGGTCGGCAACGTCCTGCAGGACGGCGACACCATCACCGTGATCAAGGACCTCAAGGTCAAGGGCACCTCGCTGGTGGTCAAGGTCGGCACCAAGGTCAAGAACATCCGCCTGTGCGATGGCGACCACGACATCGACTGCAAGATCGACGGTATCGGCCCGATGAAGCTCAAATCCGAGTTCGTCAGAAAGGTCTGAATCTGTTGTCATCCATCCCGCGCCAGACGTGGGATGGAGCTTCGCCCTCCGCGCTCCGCCCCAATAAAATCACGCAATAGCCAAACGCCAGTCGTTTTGACCTTACGCAATCTTTACCCGGAAAATTTCAGAATCCGCCAATAGACGCTTGCTATTTAATGAATAAGAATTATTCTCATTGAAACCTTTCAAGGAGATGAGAACAATGACTTATTTGATCGACGCGTGGCTGGATCGCCCACACCCTTACCTCAGAATCCTCCATCGGGAAACCGGTGAAGTCTGCGCGGTGCTTGAAGAAGAGGCCCTGCATGAGCTGCAAGACCAAGGGGATCTGGACGTCAGCAGCCTGAATTCCAGCGAGCCATTGGTGCTCAAGGAGCTGGTGCGCAATCTGTTCCTGTTCTGCTATGCCCGGGCGTTGCGCCCGACCAGTGAGCTGCAGCACAAGATAGAACTATGAAACGCGGAAAAAACTGTAGGAGTGAGCCTGCTCGCGAAATCGTTGTATCAGGCAACAGATTTGCTGACTGAAAGGACGCCATCGGCGGATCGCCGCCCGGAGCAGGCTGGCTCCCACATTAGCCCGCCATCAAGGCAAGCCCGGTCTTACAGAACGTCCAGCAGCTCGACGTCGAATACCAGAACGCTGTGCGGCGGGATGCTGCCAACGCCTTGAGCGCCGTAAGCCAGTTCGCTCGGCACGTACAGACGCCATTTGCTGCCGGCATTCATCAGTTGCAGGGCTTCGGTCCAGCCGGCGATCACGCCGCCAACCGGGAGTTCTGCAGGCTGGCCACGCTCGTAGGAGCTGTCGAACACAGTGCCGTCGATCAGTGTGCCGTGGTAGTGCGTACGTACTTGATCTTCACGGGTCGGCTTGGCGCCTTCGCCCTGAGTCAGCACTTCGAACTGCAGGCCGGAAGCCAGGGTGGTGATGCCGTCTCGCTTGGCGTTTTCAGCCAGGAAGGCCAGGCCTTCGCCAGCAGCGGCTTCAGCTTTGGCAGCCGCTTCGGCTTGCATGATCTCGCGGATAACCTTGAAGCTGGCGGACATTTCTTCCTGGCCAACACGGCTTTCCTTACCGGCGAACGCGTCGGTCAGGCCAGCCAGGATCGCGTCCAGGCTCACGCCCGGTGGCGGGTTGTCGCGCAGCTGGTCACCCAGCTGACGGCCGATGCCGTAGCTGACGCGGGTTTCGTCGGTGGACAGATTTACTTCGGACATGACACTGCTCCGCTGTGCGGACGGCCACAAGACTTGCCGTGCGTGCACAGCGCGTCCCGGCGCGCCCGGAACCAAAAGGGCGAGCAGACTAGCACAGATGCTCAGGCGATGGCGCGCAAGGCCTACAGCGCCGAACCCCAGGCCAGTGGCACTTTCAGACTTTCCTCGCTGCTCGGGCCCAGGCCACACATTTCATCGTGTACCGAGGTGTGCACGAGATTGAACGGCAGCACCGGGAAGGCATGCAGCAAATCCCGCGCATGCTCCACCGAACGCAGTGTCAGCATGTTGCCTTTGAGATCACTTAACGGATATGCCGCGCCATGCATCCGTGCTTCGAGCAGATAAATCCCGCCTTCCATGGAGATCAGGTTCAACTCATCGACCTTCTTGGCGATGGCATACGCATTCAACTCTTGCAGGTTCATGAACGCACCTCAGACAGTGGCGAATCAGGACCTCTACAGGGATATGCCCGCACGCATCAAAGCACAAGCCACAAATGACACCGCCCGTCTGTTTCGCAACAGACGGGCGGTGTTTTTGCAGCGATCAACGGTTGATCAGTGCTTGGTGACCTTGTCCAGGTAACCCATGGCGAACGCCGAGACGACGAAGGTCATGTGGATGATCACGTACCACATCAAGTGCTCGGGATCGACGTTCTTGGCATCCATGAAGATGCGCAGCAAGTGGATCGAAGAGATCGCCACGATCGAGGCCGCCACTTTCATCTTCAGCGACGAAGAGTCCATGGTGCCGAGCCAGCTGAGTTTTTCCTTGCCTTCATCAATGTTCAGTTCAGAGACGAAGTTCTCGTAGCCGGAAATCATCACCATCACCAGCAGGCCGCCAACCAGCGCCATGTCGATCAGCGACAGCAGCACCAGAATCAGTTCCGACTCGGCCATCGAGAACACGTTGGGCAGGATGTGAAAAACTTCCTGGAAAAATTTCAGTGCCAGCGCCAGCAGCCCGAGGGACAGCCCGATATAGATCGGCGCCAGCAGCCAGCGCGAGGCGTACATTGCATTTTCGATAAAGCGTTCCATTGAATCTCACACAGGGGGCTGGAAATGGCCGCGAGTATACCAGCCCCCCATGACAGCCAGAAACTGCCCGAAAATCCGCCACCTGCGCGTGTGGGTGTTTTTTTTCTGCTAGTGTCCAAACCATTGACAGCCCAGTGACTGTAGACAGGACGTGTGGAAATGGATGTGCGATTACCGATAATGACGGCCGGAATCTGCCTTGCTCTGTTGATCAGCGGTTGCTCGCCCGGCGACGAGAAACACGCCGCCAGCCTTGAAGAAAAAACGGCAAAGTTCGAACAGTCACTGGACGCCATCACCGATCCAAAACTCAAGGACGCCATCACTGAACTCGGCGGCTCGCTGCTGCTGCTCGAACGGGCGCAGATCAAACTCGACGACAACCCACCGCACACCGAATACGGTGAAGACGCCCTCGCCGTGCTCAAGCACTACCCTGCCCCGCAGACGCTGGTCGACACGTTTATCAATGGCTTGTTCGTGCTGCACAAGGACGCCAGTTCCGATTACCTCACCGATCTGCAACCGGTGTTCCCGTTCAACCTGAACATTCCCGGCGGTTTCCTGTTCCCCCATGGCGTGGAATGGCAGTCAGTGACCTTGAGCAACAAACGTGTGATCGCCTATCAGCCGGAATGGTCAGAAACCGATCCGGGCATTCAGCTCAGCCCTTCCAGCTCCAACGTCACCAACCCCGATGACCTGACCGTGACCTATCCGTTCATTGATGGGCTGAACGTGGACAAGAAGTCCCTGCCGCAACCGGTCAGCCTGCAAGGCCAGATCGAAGTCATCGCCCCGCGCCGCCTGTACAGCTTCGACCTGACACAACAGGACGTCGGCCAGACCCGCAGCAATGACAACCTCAGCGTCAAACTGCTGAAACTTGCAAACAACTACGCCGAAGTCGAATTCAGCAACAACCTGCCACTGGCTGCGGAAGTCGCAGAGGCGCAGCTCAATCCGCTGATCGTCCAGGCCCGCGATAAAACCGGGCAGTATCTGGTACGCGCCGGTTCGATCAACGAGAGTCCGGAGCAAGTAGCCTTCTACGAAAAACAACTGACGTACCTGCAACAGCAGAAAGCCTGGAGCGCTACGCTGGAAAAGCAGCTGACCCAGGAACAACAGGATTTCGAGCAGAAACACCCGCGTCGCTACAACAAGGTCTATTTCAATGGCCCGATCGAAACGCTGGAAGTCAGCGTGCTGGATTTTTCTTCGGCGACCGTGACCCGCAAATCGCTGGATCTGCCGATTCGTACGTTCAATCAGCACACCACGGAGAAAACCATCCAGCCGCTGGATCCCTCGGTGACGGTGTACGACGATCTGGCGGTTAACTGGCTCAAGGGCGCGAGCCTGACCGAAGAGCAATTGAAGGCTGGCATCCGCGTCCATCAGTCCGTGGAAGAACCGAGCGCAGCGCGCATCGAGTTTTCCCATCGCCGCACGTTCAACGATGAGTTGCTGGGCGATGACTTCAGTCCGGGCGTCAGTCCGGTCACGTTCTTTACCGAAAAGCGCAGTGGCAAGCTCGATGAACCGATCGAACTGCCGCCCGAGGCCTATCAAGTCGATCCGCTGCGCGCGACGATCACCTACGACCTGAACCTGTTCCCGGAAACCCCGGCGATTGCGGTAGGCTCAATGCCGCTGTTTCTCGCCACGGTGGCCAAACAGGCATACGACGCCAAATCCTTGCCCAAAGGCCTGGAGATCAAGAACAACCAATTGGTGGTGGATCTGAAACTGTTCCCGCCCAACGAGTGGCGTTTCTTCGTCAAAGACGACAGTGGCAACTACCTCAAGCAGATTCTCTCGGTCAGCCACGATGCAAGCGCAGAAGGCCCGGCGTTGTTTGGCGTGCATTATTTCTATGGCCGCCCGACCCACGTCGAAGCCTATCAGCGAACCGACCTCGCCACCGTGCAATACGGTTTTGAGGTCAAGCTCGACAAGGCGCCGATGCCTGAGACTGCGCCTTGAAGGGCAAGATCAAAAGATCGCAGCCTGCGGCAGCGCCTAAAGAGCGCGGCCGCGACCACCGTTGATCTGCCGCAACTGCGCTTGCAGGTGCAGGCTCCAGATCTGCGGATCGTCAGCCAGTTCGTAGCCATGCAAGGTCAGACTTTCGACAATGGTGTCGAGTATCGATTCGGCGGCGACCGGCCCATGAAACGGGCCCTGGGCTTTGATGGCAGAAGGTTGTTCGCCGGCCATGCCGGCCGCGAAGAGCAGCGTCCACATACCGTTATCGCCGGCCAACGGCTTGATGGCGCATTCGATACGGGTCACAAGACCCAGGCATTGACGGGTGAGGCAGAGGTTGCGCGACATGGCGGCGACCCTCGGTGAAGCCGGTATTCAGCCCCCACGGGAGGACTGGCTCGATCCAGTGATACTGTCGATATCCTTGAGCTGAGAATAGAAGAAAAGTCCGCTGCGCAAGCCGAATGAAACCAGAAGGCGCCGAATGGTCATTGTGTGAATATTGGCGCCAGAGTAGTGGCGATTTTCCCGAAGATCCCCACAAAACAAATGTAGGAATGAGCCTGCTCGCGATAGCGGTGAACCAGTCGACTTATTCGCCGACTGACACTCCGCTATCGCGAGCAGGCTCACTCCTACAGTTTGACCGCGCCAGGCTTAAGCCGGTTTGGCTTCGGCCAAGGCCTCTTGCGCCAGTTCCTTCTCGGCTTCCTTGAGGTCTTCTTCGCTGATCATTTCAGCGATGTCGCGCAAGCGCTCCACCACCCGCGCGTTGATGCTGCCTTCCGGGAATTCGCCATCGGCATTCGGCTCACCGGCCGGTTCACCGACCAGCAGGCTCAACGCCTCGTCGGCCTGACGCACCGCGTACACGTGGAACTGCCCGGCACGCACCGCCGCCAGCACTTTCTCATCGAGCATTAGCGTAGCGACGTTGGCCTGCGGAATGATCGCGCCCTGCTCGCCCGTCAGCCCGCGTGCTTCGCAGAGACGGAAGAAGCCTTCGATCTTCTCGTTGACCCCGCCCACCGCCTGCACTTCGCCAAACTGATTGATCGAACCGGTGATCGCAAAGCACTGCTTCAACGGGGTTTTCGACAGCGCCGAAATCAGCGTGCACGCCTCACCCAGCGACGCACTGTCGCCATCGACGTAACCGTACGACTGCTCCAGCGCGATGCTCGCGGAAATAGCCAGCGGGAATTCCTGAGCGTAACGGCTGCCCAGATACCCGGTGAGAATCATCACGCCTTTGGAGTGAATCGGCTGCCCAAGATTGACTTCACGCTCGATGTCGACGATGCCGCTGCCGCCCGGATACACCGTGGCGGAAATCCGCGCCGGCACACCGAATGCAGAATCACCGACTTCGAGTACGGTCAGACCATTGCATTTGCCGACCGCCGCACCATCAGTGTCGATCAGGATGATCCCGGCGAGCATATCGTCGAGAATCCGCGCCGACACGCGACCGGTGCGTGTGGCCTTGGCTTTCAGCGCACGTTCGATATGCCCGGCATCGGTCATCTCATCGCCGGCCAGATGACGGATGAAATCCGCTTCGCTGACCAGTTGGAACAGATCACCGATACGTGCCGACAAACGCCCCTGGTGCTCGGCCAAACGAGCGCTGTACGTCGCCAGACGTGCCACCGCGTCGGCGGTCAGCGGTGCCATGCCTTCTTCCGACGTGCGGGTTTTCAACAGCTGGGCAAATTGCTCCAGGCTCTCGTCGACCATCGGGATGTCTTCGTCGAAATCCACGAGGACGCGGAACATCTCCTGGAAGTCCGGATCAAGGTCCTGCAGCGTGTAATACAGCGAGCGCGCACCGATGATGATGACTTTGACCTGCAACGGTATGTGCTGCGGGTTAAGGGTCACAGTGGCGAATCGGCCCATCTCGCCCAGCGGCGATTCCATTTTCAGTTTGCGCGATTGCAGGGCGCGTTTCAGCGCGTCCCACACGAACGGCTCGCTGAGCATTTTTTCCGCTTCAAGAATCAGGAAACCACCGTTGGCGCGGTGCAAGGCACCGGGACGCAACTGCCGATAGGTGGTGTAAAGCGCGCCCTGATCGGTGGTGTATTCGATACGACCAAAGAGGTTTTCGTAAGTCGGGTGCGGCTCGAACACCACCGGCGCACCGCCGCTCACCGGATGGCCGACCACCAGGCTCGGCGCGTATTGCTCTTCCAGCAGCTTGCGCGCGACGGCGTCGGTCTTGCTGTCATCGACCAATTGCTCGACCACGGTTTTCAGCAAGTAGACCTGCATGGCTTGCAGGTAACCGCAGACCGCGGCGTTCTCGGCGTACTTCTCCGACAGCGGCGACAGCAATGGCTGCAGCGCCAAGGTGATGGTTTCTTCGTTGAGCGAACGCAGTTGATTGTTCGACTCGCGCTTCCACTGCGGCAGGCTGGCGAGTTCTTCGTTCAGGCGCTCTTCGAGGCCGGAAATGTCTTCGTGAAAACGCTCGCGATCAGCCTCTGGCAACTGAGCGAATTCCGCTTCGTCCAGAGCCTTGCCGTCGAGCATCGGCGTGAAGGCAACGTTGCTGCTGTCGCGGTACAGGGCGACGTCTTTTTCCAGGGCCAGACGCTCGATGATGTCGAGGGCCTTGTCATAGCGCTGGTTGAAGGCGCGGTCGATGGCGCTTTTCTTTTGCTGGTAGGACGGGTGCTCGAACACCGCTGGAAACGTTGCCAGCAGGTTGTCGATCAAGCCGTTGATGTCACCGATAAAGACGCCGGCAGTGCCAGAAGGCAATTCCAGTGCACGCGGTTCGCGCGGCTCGTCGAAATTATTCACGTAGACCCAGTCGGCCGGGGTCTGCAGGCGCTTGCCTTCGGCCTTCAGGTAGCGTTTGACGAACGAGAAGCGGCCGGTGCCGGGCTCGCCCATCACGAATACGTTGTAACCGGGGCGTGGCATGGCCACACCGAACTGCAAGGCTTCGACCGCGCGTTCCTGGCCGAGCACACCGCGAAAGGGCTCCAGATCATTGGTGGTAGTGAAGCTGAACTGTTCAGCGGAAAACGGACGGGTCAGCGCTTCGGGCGCGAGACGCAAGCTGGCAGCAACAGGATCAGGCATCGGGCTTCCTTAACAATCAGGCGGGGCAGATAGCGGCATTCTGGCGCTGCCCGTGCCCCACTGGCAAGGCGCGCCACACCACAAAGCATAGACAACCGGCCAAGCCGGCGGCCCGCCCCCTGAAACCGGGGTTTATTCCAAATATTTTGCAAAAAACCACGGAACCCCTGGAACGTGCCTAAACTCCAAACTGCGCGGCTGGAACTAATACCGGCCCACTGGCTTCGTTTGGCTCTGAACGTAAGCTCGCCGAGCGGCGATCAGGCAAGGCGAAAACAGGCGAGGAAGCGGAGTGTAGGGTCCTACATGAGCATTCCGAGCCTGTTTTCAACGCAGCATGATCGTCGCGCAGGCAGCTTACGTTTAGAGCCGGCCAGAACCCTGTCCATTGGTATGCACACAAAGAGAAAAAAGCTATGAAACGGATTCTTCTCGGTACTCTCTTCACCGCTGTATCCATCAACGCAATGGCGCAAGCTCCAGGCGGCCCGGATTGCGGTTGGGGCAACATGCTGTTCGAAGGTCAGCGTGGCACCCCTGCTCACTTCCTCGCTTCCACCACCAACGGCACTTCCGGTAACGCCACCTTCGGGATGACGTCCGGCACCAACGGTTGCTCGACCAACGCATCGCTGACCTACGGCGGCAAATCCTGGTTTGCCATGAATGGCATGATGAACGAGCTGTCCGAAGACATGGCCAAAGGCAACGGCGAAGCGCTGACGACTTATGCCGTGGTACTGGGCGTGGCGCCGGAAGATCGCGCGCACTTCGCAGCTGTGACTCACGAGCACTTCCAGCAGATCTTCAGCAAGGCTGACGTGACCGCTGAAGACGTGCATACCAACACCCTGGCCGTACTGAAATCGGATCCTCGTCTGGCCAAGTACGCAACTCAGGCTTAAGCTCGACCTCGCCCGCTTCCTTCGGGAAGCGGGTTTTATTTTTTCGGCCCGCCCTCCTTGGGTCTTTATTTCTTTCCTGTTCAAGTTGCCGACTATGCTCAAACGCCTTGCCTGGCTGGCGCTCTGTGTCTGCGCCCCGCTGTCCGCCGCGCCAACCATCGACCCTCAACGTTTGCAGCAACTGGCCAACGACCGCTTCTGGATTTCCCTCGGTCACTACGAAACCGCCAAGCTTGGCGGCTGGCGCAGCTATGTCAGCGACAAGAAGTTTTTTCTGGCGCCCGATGGCAACGAACACCCCGATCATGAACTGGCGGCCACCGTGCAAGCGCTGTACGCACCGGCCAGTCTCGGCGAGCAACATGCGCAATGCGTTTATCCGGCGCGCACCCGCTGGCTGAAAGCGCAGCTCAATCTCGGGGATCTACCGACACCGGCATGCGCTGAATACAAGAAGTGGTTCAAGGATGTCTCGCCGCACAGCGCGGTGATGATCTTCCCGGCGGCTTATTTGAACAGTCCGTCATCGATGTTCGGTCACACCCTGCTGCGTATCGATCAGGCTGACGTGCAGGCCGACAAGACGTCGCTGCTCAGTTATGCGATCAACTTTGGCGCCTACATCGAAGGCTCGGACAACAGCATTCTCTACGCTTGGAAAGGTTTGATGGGCGGTTATCCGGGATTGTTCGCCTTGGTGCCGTATCAGGAAAAACTCTCGGAATACCGCAGCCTGGAAAACCGCGACCTGTGGGAATACCGGCTCAATCTGAGCCAAGAAGAAACCGCGCGCATGGTCGAGCATGTGTGGGAGTTGAAGCAGATCCAGTTCGATTACTTTTTCTTCGACGAAAACTGCTCGTATCGCTTGCTGGAGCTGCTGCAAGTCGCACGCCCGAGCCTGCGCCTGACCGAACAATTCCCGCTGACCGCCATTCCTACCGACACCGTTAAAGCGGTGAAAGAAGCCGGGCTGGTGGAAAGCATCGAATACCGCCCGTCCCGCGAGCGCGAACTGCTCAGCCGCGCCGAGCCGCTCAGCGGTGAAGAGCAGCAATGGGTGCTGAACGTCAGCGCCGATCAGCAGCAGTTGCAGGATCCGGCGTTCAAAGCCCTGCCACGCGACCGTCAGGCGTTGATCATCGACGCGGCGTATCGTCTGGAGCGCTACCGCGCCAACGGTCAGGAGCGTGATCCGCAGCGGGCGCAACGCAGTTTCGAATTGCTGCGGGCGATCAACAAGAACCCGGCGCCTGAGTTGGACATTCCGCAGCCAGGCTTGCCGGAAGACGGCCACGAATCCCGCACCTGGCAGGCCGGTCTCGGCACCCGTGGTGATCGTGCATTCGGTGAGTACGGTTTGCGCATGGCTTATCACGATCTCAACGACAACGCCGAAAGCTTCCCGCTCGGCGCACAAATCGAGATCCTGCAGATGAAGTTGCGTCAGTACGAAGGTAATCACTGGCAGTTCCAGCAACTGGATCTGGCGACGATTCGTTCGCTGACGCCGCGTAATGAGCTGCTGCAACCGCTGTCGTGGCAGGTCACTGGTGGTCTGGAGCGCGTACCGGGCAAGCATGATGACGAGACGCTGGTCAGCCACGTCAATGGTGGCGGTGGCGGCACCTGGGCGTTGGGTGACGATGTGCTGGGTTTTGCCCTCGGCACCGTGCGCGTTGAACACAACAATGATTTCGCCGAGTTCGTTTCCCCGGCCGGCGGTTTCAATACCGGCGTGTTGTGGAAAAACCCGCTGGGCAATCTCAGTCTGGAGGCCAAGGGCGATTACTTCTTCAATGGCGAAGTGCGCCGCAGCCTGAGTTTGAATCAGCAGTGGGAGTTGTCGCGTAATCTTGGTTTGCGCCTGAGTGCGCAGCGTGAGTTCAGCCATCTCGCCACGCCGGAAACCGAGGTCATGCTTGAAGTGAAGTGGTATCACTATTAAAAGATCGCAGCCTTCGGCAGCTCCTACATTTGGAATGTGTTTCACCTGTAGGAGC
>NZ_AKJR01000056.1:0-4619 GCF_000282235.1 Pseudomonas sp. GM24
GAGAGCAGGCTCACTCCTACAAGGGGTACGCATTTCAACTGTAGGAGTGAGCCTGCTCGCGATGAACCGCGCAGCGGTTCCCGAAGACACTCAGGCCGTGGTGTGTTCTTCCATTGCCGCTTTGTAAATCGAGTTCTTCGGCTGCGCAAACAGCCTTTCCATCATTGGCTCAAAGAAGCTCAATGGCAGCGTGTCATAGTCAGGATCAAACGCCGCCGCATCGTATATGGCACAGAACTCGGCAGTCGCTTGATACTGCGGATGACCGGCGAACTGCTCGCGCAGATGCCGATCCATGCCCAAATGATGAAAAAAGTAATAACCCTGAAACACCCCGTGCTTCTCGACCATCCACAAATTTTCGGCACTGACGAACGGCTTGAGGATCGCCGCGGCAATGTCCGGATGGTTGTAGGAACCCAAGGTGTCGCCGATGTCATGCAACAACGCGCAAACCACATACTCCTCGTCGCGCCCGTCACGAAAGGCGCGGGTGGCGGTTTGCAGTGAGTGAGTCAGACGATCCACCGGGAAACCACCGAAGTCGCCTTCGAGCAGTTTCAGGTGAGTCAGGATTCGCGAAGGCAGTCGCTTGGCGTAGGCACTGAAGTCGGCGGCGATGATCGCCCAGTCTTCCTGCGTACCGTCCTTCATATGAGTGAAGCGGGCATTGGCATTCATTGGCTGACCCTCATTCAGAACGCCACGCGACCCAGAATCATGTCGCGGTACATGACGAAGTCGCCGAACAGGCTGTACAGCGGATGCTGGAAAGTCGCCGGTCGGTTCTTTTCAAAGAAGAAGTGCCCGACCCAGGCGAAGCTGTAGCCGGCCAGCGGCACGGCCAAAAGCAGCAGCCATGCGCCTTTGGCGATGGTCATCGCCAGAATGAAAATCACCAGCGTGGTGCCGATGAAATGCAGGCGCCGGCAGGTGCTGTCGCTGTGTTCGCTGAGGTAGTACGGATAGAACTCAGCGAAGCTGTTGAAATGCTTGATGTTTTCCACGACCGCGTTCTCTGTGGTTATTGTTCTGGCGACGAGTTGTTCTGCGGGTAGCTTATTTGAGTCTAGAGTGATCATTGGCGTGGGCCAGTGACAATCGGCGCCACTTTAGTATCCTTGGCAAATCAGGCCGTAGCATGCGGCCCCTCATGTAAAAGAAAAACGCCATGAGCGAACGAACGACTTCTGCAAGCTGGGCGATGGGGATTGTCAAAGCATTGGAGATGGACGGCCTGGATTGCCGGGTTCTGTTCAAGCAACTGGGGCTCGATTACACGGCTCTGGATGATCCGGATGCGCGCTTCCCGCAAGATTCCATGACCCGCCTCTGGCAACGGGCGGTCGAGTTGTCCGGTAATCCGGCGATCGGCCTGAACATGGGCAAAGTGGTGCGCCCGGCGTCGTTTCATGTCGCCGGCTACGCGTTGATGTCGAGCAATACCCTGGCCGAAGGCTTCCAGCGGCTGGTGCGCTATCAGCGCATCATCGCCGAAAGTGCCGACCTGAGTTTCCGTCTGCTGGATGAAGGTTACGCGCTGATTCTGACGGTGCACGGCGACCATCTGCCGCCGACCCGGCAAAGCGCCGAAGCCTCGCTGGCCTGTGCGCTGGGCCTGTGCGGCTGGTTGACCGGACGCACGCTGCACCCGGTCAAAGTCTTGGTGCAGGGCGCCGAACCCGATGACCTGGAACCCTATAAACAAGCTTTCCACGCGCCACTGATGTTCAACGCACCGTACGATGCGCTGATCTTCGAGCGTGCCGACATGGAAGCGCCGCTGCCCACCGCCAACGAGGCGATGGCGCTGTTGCATGACCGGTTTGCCGGGGAATACCTGGCGCGTTTCTCCGAAAGCCGCGTGACCCACAAGGCGCGGCAGGTGTTGTGCCGTTTGCTGCCGCAAGGTGAACCGAAGCGCGATACCGTGGCGCAAACCCTGCATTTGTCGCAGCGCACTTTGCAGCGTCGTTTGCAGGAGGAGGGCACGAGTTTTCAGCAACTGCTCGACGACACCCGCCGTGAACTGGCCGAGCAGTATCTGGCGCAGCCGAGCATGACCTTGCTGGAAATCGCTTATCTGTTGGGGTTTGCCGACCCGAGCAACTTCTTTCGCGCGTTCCGTCGCTGGTTCGACACCACGCCCGGCGATTACCGGACGCGGTTGTTGCAGGCGCCGGGTGCGGTCAGTGACGCCAAAAGGCCGGAATACACAGCACAAACACCGTAATGATCTCCAGGCGGCCGAGCAGCATGCCGAACGACAGGATCCACTTGGCCGCATCCGGCAGGGTGGCGAAGTTGCCCGCCGGGCCGATGGTTTCGCCCAGGCCCGGGCCGACGCCGGACACGGTGCTGGCGGCGCCGGTCAGCGCGGTCATCCAGTCGACGCCAAGCAGCGACAGGAGCAGGGCGATCACGCAGATGGTGATGGCGAAGAAGAACGAAAAGGTCAGAATCGAACGGACGATCTCTTCGTCGAGACGGTGGCCGTTGTACTTCTGTTTGATCACCGCGCGTGGGTGAATCAACTGATTAAGGTTGGCCTTGAGGAGGATGTAGGCGACCTGGAAACGGAAGATCTTGATCCCGCCCGCCGTCGACCCGGAACAGCCGCCGACAAATCCCAGATAGAAAAACAACATCAGCGAGAAGTTGCCCCACAGGCTGTAGTCGCCAAGGGCAAAACCGGTAGTGGTGACCACTGACGTCACGTTCAGCGCCACGTGGCGCAGCGCCTCCAGCCAATGCAGATTGGTTGTCCACCAGTACCAGGTGCCGAGCACCAGCCAGGTCACCAGCAACATCCCGAGCAAACCCTGCACTTGCTGATCCTTGATCAGCGCCTTGCGGTTGCCGCGCAACGTCGCCACGTACAGGGTGAACGGCAGGCTGCCGAGAATCATGATAACCACCGCGACCCAATGCACCGCCGGTTGCGTCCACTTGGCCAGCGACTGGTCGGAGGTCGAGAACCCGCCGGTGGAAATCGCCGACATCGCGTGGTTGATCGCGTCGAACGGGCTCATTCCGGCCCACCAGAACGCCAGACTACCGAGGATGGTAATGCCGACATAAGCCGCCACGATCAGTCGCGCCACCATGTGCGAGCGCGGCATGACCTTTTCCGAACGGTCCGAGGATTCGGTCTGGAACAGGCGCATGCCACCGATCCGCAGCAGCGGCAGAATCGCTACCGCCATACCGATAAAGCCGATCCCGCCGATCCAGTGCAGTAACGAGCGCCACATCAGGATCCCGGGGGACATGTTGTCGAGGCCATTGAGCACGGTCGAGCCGGTCGCGGTAATGCCCGACATGCTTTCGAAAAACGAGTCGGTGTAGCTGATGTGCTGAGTCAGCAGAAACGGCAGCGCAGCGAAAATGCATACCACCAGCCAACTGCTGACGGTCAGCAGATACATATCGCGCGGGCGCAGATGTATGTGTTCGGGGCGGCCGGGAATCACCAGCGCGAGGCCGGCGACAAAGGTGATCATGCTCGCCCAGAGGAACGACGGCAGGTCGCTGGTGCGCTCGAAAATCACCAGGGTGGCCATCGGCACGACCATGGCCACGGCCAGGGTGATCAGGAAGATGCCGATGATGAAACCAATGATCCGTAAGGTCGGCAACGCCATGAAGTCCGCTCGGGCTGATGTGGGAAGGGCGCCATTCTACCCGTGGGGCAGGGCATGTAAACCGGCATCCTGTTGGCAGATGAAGCTAGAATAGCCGCACATTTTTCTCAGGAGGTGGCCGATGCAGGCTCTCGACGCGTTGCTCAACCGTGTTTCCGTTCCACGACTGGTCGAACCGGCCCCCACTGCCGAGCAGCGCGAAGCCCTGTTTGGTGCCGCGTTGCGCGCGCCGGATCACGGGCACTTGCAGCCGTATCGCTTTCTGACCATCGAAGGTGCGGCACGCGAGCAAATGGGCGAGTTGCTGGCCGAGGCTGCGCAACTGCAGGAAGGCGAAGTCACCGAAGCGATGATCGACAAGGCGCGCAACGGCCCGCTGCGTGCACCGCTAGTGGTTGTGGTGATCGCTAAATTGCAGGAGCACGTTAAATATCCGAAGGCCGAGCAGTTGCTCGCTGCCGGGTGTGCGGCGCACGGGATTTTGCTGGCGGCGTATGCGCAGGGGATTGGTGCGGTTTGGCGTACGGGGGATCTGGCTTACTCCCAGCATGTGGCCAAAGGCTTGGGCTTGGTTGAGGGTGAAGAAGTGATTGCGTTCTTGTACCTCGGCACGCCGCAGAAAGAACCGCGTGTGGCGGAGAAGGTTGATCTGGCTGAGTTCGTCAGCGCCTGGCCGGGTAAGGCCTGAAGATCAAAAGCCCCTCACCCTAACCCTCTCCCGGAGGGAGAGGGGACTGATTGGGGGATGCTGTAGAGGTACGCCGACCTGAAAGTGCTCAGCTGAATCCAGAGTCGATAACGGCTCCAATGCATTTCGAACTCGGAGTCGATAACGGCTCCAATGCATTTCGAGCTCGGAGTCGATAACGGTTCCGATGCATTTCGAATCCAGAGTCGGCGACGATTCACGTGCCTTCCGGATCCATAATCAACTCGATTCTTCAGGTCGATTTATAGCGCAAGACACCTCGGTCG
>NZ_AKJR01000056.1:4640-6120 GCF_000282235.1 Pseudomonas sp. GM24
GGGCTGGGGTGAGGGGCTTTTCTGGGGTGAGGGTGGCTTTTAGGGTTGGACAACTGCACCGGGGACAAGCGGTAATTCCAGACTGGCAATAAACCCACCCTGCGGATGATTGGCCAACGTCAAACTCCCGCCATGCCGCTCCGCCGCCCTTCGCGCAATCGCCAGCCCCAAGCCATGCCCTGCCGCCGTCTGCCCCGGAGCCCGGTAAAACGGCTCGCCCAACTGGCTCAAATGTTCGGCCTGCACACCCGGCCCATGGTCACGCACACTCACGATAATTTTTTCACCCTGACGCGAGGCCTGCATTTCAATCGCCTGACCTTCCGGGTTGAAGCGCTGAGCGTTGCGCAGCAGGTTATCGACGGCGCGCTCGATCATGGTCGGCCAGCCCTTCAGATTCAGTTGCGGTTCGGCATCGAGACGGACGATCTGCTCGGGCGATCCGAGTTTTGCGTCCTTCTGCAAAGTGCCGAGCAGCGCATTCAAATCCACGTCTTCGGCACTGGCGTTGTCCGCATCAACCCGTGCCAGCACCAGAATTTCACTGATCAGCGCTTCCAGCCGATCGCATTCGCGGGTCAGGCGTGGCCAGAGTTTTTCCCGTTCTTCAGGGTTGGCGCGTTCCGCCAGTGCCAAGGCAATGCGCAACCGAGCCAGTGGTGAACGCAATTCGTGGGAGACGTCCCGCAGCAACTGACGCTGACTGCCAATCAAGCTTTGCAGGCGCGCGCCCATGCGGTTGAAGTCATTGGCGAGCACGCCGAATTCATCACGACGGTTGGCCAGTTTCGCCAGGCTGTTTTGCTGGTAAGTCGTCTGCCCCAGATCATGCACCGCGCCGCGCAAACGGCTGAGCGGGCGGGTGATGGAGAAGGTCACCAGCAGACTGAACAGGGTCAGCACCACCAACGCGATGCCCAACGCACTCAATGGCCAAAGCAGGCTTTCGCGGTGCCATGAGTCGAGTTCCGGGTGCGGGATGCGGTAGATGAACAGGTAGGTGTCACCGGTTTTTTCGCTGGTGAATTCGTCGGTGAGGCGACGCCATGGCAGGCGTCTGTCATCGTTGTTCTGGCGTGCTTCGAAGGCGGCGGCGCGACGCGGGAAGGTGCCGCGTACCACCGGGTCGCCGCTTTCGTTGAGCACCTGAACGTCGATGTGATATTGGCGCTTGCGCTGTTCGAGGATGTCCTGGGCGGCTTCTTCGCCCTGGGCTTCGTAAGTTTGTGTCCATTCGCCGGCCAGCGTGTTGAGGCCCGGATGGCGGCTGAGGATCCACGCGTCCTGGTTGAGCATGTGCCCAAGCAGAATGGACAGGCCGGCCACCAGTGCGATGGCCAGCCAGAAGCTCGCGAGAATACGCCAGAACAATGAACGCACAGAAAATCCTCAGAACAATGCAAAACCCCTGTAGGAGTGAGCCTGCTCGCGATAGCGAAGGGTCAGACAAAAATCTGTCAACTGACACACCGCTATCGCG